>CAJGCS010000030.1 GCA_904501965.1 uncultured Bacilli bacterium
GTTTTGTATTTATATACCCTATCTTTGTATCATATGGGGTATTAGTTGGTAGAACACCATGGTATTACTTTATAACAGTATTTTATCCTGTGCTTACTTTCTTCTTTGAAGTTGGTATCTCTTTAATCTTTGTTTATCCTTATAAACTTGTTAAAGACTTCCTTAAAAAGCACATTATTGTAGAACTTATATCAAGTATTATCTTAATGATTGTTTTACTATATGCTTATTCATTTGTACTTAATATTTTCATGGAACTAGTTGCAAACAATAGCATGAGTTCATTATTCACGACAGACAACATTAACTGGCTAATTAGTCTTAGAAAATATTTAGTACCAATTAATTTTATTATTGACTTATTCATAGAGTATGAATTTAAAAATATTGTTATAATGCTTGCAATATCTATTGGAGCATTCATAATCGGTGTTTCTGTTTGTATTTTTGGATATAAATATTTTAGAAATGTTACACACAGCACTTCTAAAAACAAAAAAGAAAAGAAAACAAAAATTGTAAGTATTCCAAAAGCTTTAATCAAAAAAGAATTAACTTTGATCTTTAAAGATCCGAATTATATCTTTGCTTTTTCTGGAATCTTATTTTCAATGCCATTCTTTATGTATCTAGTTATTTCTGCTATTAGCAAGATCTTTACAAATGGTGTATTCTTAACTTATACATCAACAATTCCTGGTTTCTTACCATTTACAAACATCCTTCTTATTATGATGTTTACAGTTATTGTTAATAGTGGTGCTAATAGATACATTTCAATGGAAGCTAAAACAATAAGAATTATTAAATCAATTCCGGTAAGCCATAGATTACAACTTTTAATAAAAGTTTTAATTCCGTTTATCCTTTCTGCAATATCTTTATTAATTTCTTTATTCGTTTTAGTAACAACAGGAATTATTAATTTCTTAACGTTTGTTATTGCTTTAATATTCTCATTTATTTTACTTGCGATATTCTGTATGGTTTCTTTAATAGAAGAATTAAATATTAGAAACAATAAAGCAAAACAAACATTCTTATCTACAATGGTTAGTTATGTTATACCGATTTCATTCTTTGTTATCTCAATGTTAATATCAATATTATTTAAAGTATTAAATATGGTCTTTAAGGATAATAATATTGCTTTTACAATACCAGATGCGCTTAACTATATTCTTCCATATGCGCTTGGATTAATTGGTTTACTTTTAGTAGCTGGTATAATAGTTTTATATTTAATAAAGAATTTAGATCGTAAGTTTATGGAATTGGATGTGATTAATTAATGAATAAAAAGAACTTAATTATATTACTTATGATTCCCTTTATCATTGCACTACTAAGCATTGTAACTGCTAGAATCACTTTAACAACAATTGATAAAGATATTATTAGAATTGATTTTGATTATAGTAATAATGAAATTTTCAAACTTGATCCTGATCACTACTATGAGCTTAAAGCAGAAGCAGTAGCTGAAAATGGTGTAACTGTTGCCCTTGGTAATTTACTTACTTGGCGTGTTGAAAATAAAGACTCAAGTATTTTAGAACCACTTGCAAAAATAGAAGAAGTAAACGGACGTTTCTTCCTTATTACAAAGGCTGTTGGCGAAGTAATTGTTACTTGTAGTAATCAAAGTGGTAATGTTTCAAACTACTTTACAGCTTATATTTATGACAATGGTGTAGTAGTTGCAAACCCTGTTATTAATGATTCTGGTACAAATATTGATACAAAAATCTATTACGGAATGTATGATTTAAAAAACTCACAAAAAGTACAAGCTTCATTTAAACTTGATATTGTAGTTGCTCCAGAATCACTAAAAGATAGTGTTGAATATATTAATGTTTCAAGTAACCTTGAAATTGATACAAAAAACAATATTGTAAAAATTCTTGATAGTGGTAAAGCACATTTTACAGTAACATCTTCAAAAGATCCTACAGTTTTAGGTTCAACATATGAATTTGAAGTAGTTGAAAATGGTGTAAATGTTTATACTTATGAAGATTTATTAAATTGTACAAACCGTTCAGCTGAAGGTGAAATTGTTGTTTTAAGAAAATCATTTGAATCTGTTGATAATGCATTAATAAATGGTAACGAACTTAGAACAAACAATGTTGAAGTATTTGGAAATTACTCATATCGTGGTGGTAAGTATTCATTTAGCTTTGATTTAAATAAAGGCGAAATGTATGATTTTGTTACAACATTTAATAAAAACTACATTAACGAATGGAATGCATTTGCATCATCAAACAGCCAAAACTATTCAACTATTACAGATCGAGTAAATGTAGGTTTACGTGTTCAAAAAGACTTCTATGGTAATGGATTTACAATTAACATGCATAACCTAACATATCCATATGCAACTCAAAATGTGACGGTTGATGGAGTTTCCGCAACCATCCCGCTTCTAACAGCTGAAAACAAATTTAGAGGACCTCTACCATTTTATACACTAGGAGATCCAAATAAACTACCACTTATTACTGCTTTTGGACAAGATAATATTGGTATGTATGTTGATGGCGATAATATTACTATTAATGACTTAGAACTTAAAAACTGTGACTTTGGTAATTCTTTAAGTAACTTACAATACACAGGAACAGTACTTGAAATTAATGGTGATAATGTTGTTGTTAAAAACTCTAGATTATTAAATGGTAAAAATATTCTAAGAAGTTTTTCTAATGATAATGTTTTAATATATAATTCAATGCTATCATATGCAATGAACTTCTTAATTCAAACTGGTTCTAATAACTTTATTCCTGTAGATGGAAACATCGAAGCATCATTTGTTGATGCAACAGGAGCAACTAAAAAGACAAAAGTTAATGTATTCTTAGCTTCTAAAACAATAGATCCTACATATACAGCTATAAGTGATGGGGATGTTATCTTAGAACAATTTTTAACAAAAGGATTCGAAGATAAAGATTTAATGAGAAAAGCAATACTTGCAATACATAATGCAATTAATGCAAAAGATAAAGTTCAAAATAACTTTGATGGTTCAATGATAATTGAAGATACACTTTTCTATAAGAGCGGTATTGCATCAATTTCAATGGATTCATTATTTAATGGACCTTTCTTATATTCTGCAATTCCATCATATGTAACTGATATGCTTAGTATGTTCCAAGACCAAAATACTGGAGTTAAGCTTATTCCAATTGTACCTTCACAAGTATCTGGTACTTCATATCCTGTAAAAGTTGAACTTGTTGGTTCAACAAAATTCTATGACCAAAAGTCAATTATGGATATTGATATTACTGGTTTAATTGATGAAAACATGTCAGAAATAGCAGCTGGAACAGGTATGTTACAAGAAGAAAGATTAATTAATATTGATGATATTTTCCCAATTAAATCAATGATTGTTAGTCAAGGTGGAAAATACATTAAGAGTGTAAACGTAAACGAAGAAAATAAACACTACATCTGTTTACCTGTTGTAAAATATGGCGGTGGTGCGAATTTATCTGTTTACGATGCATCTAAACTAGATTATGATTATATTGAAAGTGATTTATCACTTAATTTCTTAGAATCATACTTAAATTTACCAGTTGGTTCTGGCCTTGGTATCTTTAAAAATATGATGCTAAAAACTGTCACTACTGTAACAGGATATGAACCATTCGTCTTCGCATGTAGCGAAAAAGGATACTTATATGGGGAAGCTCCTAAGATTAGTGAACTAAAAGAAAACATAAAGGAGGACAGTAAATGAAAAAGACGTTAACAATGATTCTAATGTTCTTTATGTTAATTGGTCTTGCAAGCTGTGGATCATTCTTTGGAGAAGATGAATCAGTACTTATTGAGTCAATTAAATACGAACACTTAGAAGAAAAAGGCGTAACTAGAGTTACTGTAACTTATTTAAGCCCTGAAGATAAAACACCAGATATCTTCGAAATTCCAGATGGTGTAGCTGGTACTCCCGGTGAACCTGGTGAAATTGGTGAAAAAGGTAATGGTATTGCATCAATTGATTATGAATATAGTGCTGATGGGTTTGCTACAAAACTAATCATTAAATATACTGATGAAAATACAGAACCAACAATCTTCAATATTCCAAACGGAAGAAGTGTATCAGGTGTAAGAAGTGAAACTGACCGTGCTACTGGTAATACACTTGTTTATGTACAATACAGTGATGGTACTGAATCAGAAGAACCTATTATTGTTAGAAAAGGTGTTGATGGTAATAGTATCATTGGGTTTAATCAAGTTGTAAATGAAGATTTAAGTGTCGAACTTACATTCCAATGTTCTCAATCAGATGATGTCAAAATTACAATTCCTGCTCCTCAAAAAGGTGAACAAGGTGTTGGTGTTGAATCAATGATTGCTAAAGAAACTGCAACTGAATACCAAATTACTGTAAAATACACAGACGGTAAAGAAGAAACATTAAGATTTACTCGTCCAGCTGATCCAAACTCTTGGTCAACAGGAAGTGCTAAACCACTTGACAGTACTGGTAGAAATGGTGATTTCTTCTTCGATACTTATCACAAAAAGATTTATTACAAAGAAAATGGTTCATGGAGTGAAATCGTAGACTTTAGTGTATCTGATAAAATCTATACAATTACATTCTACTTAAATGACACTGGCAGTGAACCTGCATCTATGCCTCCATATACTTTCTCTACATATAAAGTAAAACATGGAGAATATTTCACAACAGAACATGGAGCTGTTCCAATTCCTACAAGAACTGGTTATACATTTAAAGGATGGTATTTAACAACTAACGTTACTCCGGTTAATGCGCCATTCACAGACTTTACACCAGTCTTTAGTGATTTAAAGCTTTATGCTTGTTGGGAAAAAAATGAATAGTTAATGAGCTTGAGAGAAATCTCAAGCTCATTTATTTACATATAAGGTGAAAAAATCTTGTATAATAAATATAAATGTGATAAAATATTATTAAAAAGATAATATATGTTTTGTTTTCATATTTGATATTTAATTATATATTTCGAAAAATAAATACTATCCAAGATTATATTATTTTTTAAATTCCTATGTTTTCAATAAAAAATACGCATTAATTTAATTACTTGATAATTATACTTCATATAATTATATAAGGAGGAACTAAGTGAATGATTATGACAAAAAAAATAAAATTCTTTTTAATATTAGTTGTGATACTATTTAGCCTTATTGGAACAACTGGATGTGAAACGGATAATCTAGGAAATCCTGATCATAAAACCGGCCCTGATTCAAACCCAGTTAAACAATTTTGTTATACAGAGTATGTATCATATGAAAAATTTATTAAAGATTTAAATTTAAATAATTATTCTATTGTCTCTTTTGATTTTGATAATATATCAGATGTTGGAGAAAAAGAATATTATTACGAAACATTTATAGATTATTTTGAAGCAAAAGGTAGTAGTTTATACCATTATTTCCAATATACATTTTATTCAAATAATGATCCGATTAATCAAAATGTCGATAAAGTACATTATAAAATAAAGTGTTATGATATTTCATTAATAAAAGATTATGATGGTTCTAATTTTTCATTTAAATTAATAAGTGAAGAAAATAGAAATTTAATATATTATTTATTATTAAATGATGAATGTGTAATGAAAATTGACATAGATTTTAGTGAAAATTACACTTATTCAAATATCGACGATATAATTAAGTTATTAGAAAATAATATTATGGTTATAAATTGTGAATAATAATTATTATGGTTTCATAGTAATGCTGATAAATAAAATTTTTAGTTATTGTTAAGAGTCATAAATTGCAATTATAATTTTTATATACGAAAACATAAGCTCAAGAGATTTCTTGTGTGAGGAGGTTATATTTATATGACTAAAAATAAAAAAATCAAATTCTTTTTAATATTAGGTGTTATACTATTTAGCCTTATTGGAACAACTGGATGTACTATTCAAAATGATAATAATGATCTTGATTTAACCAAAGATATACCTGATTACGAAAATATAATCAAACACTTTGATTTAACAGATGAAAAAATCATATGGGAAGGCGATATAAATCAATCTTTTTATTCGGATAATGCTGTTATTGTTACTTTGAAGAAAACAAATACGTACCCAGAATTAGATTTATCAGCTTTTGGTTTAGATAATGCAATAAGTATGGAATATTTAGATGGCGTAACGAGACCAGAAAATATTGCTAATCCACATAAATGGAGACAAAAAATAATAATATATTTACAACCTGAAGGAAAAGAAAAATTACTTGAAACAATAAGAAGATTAGAACAATTAGAATATGTTAAATATGTTAATCCCAATATGATTTTTGAGGGATGCTAAAATTACAAATTGGCTTGAGAGAAATCTCAAGCTTTTTGTCTGAAAAAATAAAACATTTTCATAAATCATTTTTTATTATATATAATAAGGAAAGTGGTATAATATTTAAGGTTTAAGATTAAATCTTTAGGAGAAAATGTATGAAAATAAAGAATATTGCAATTATAGCACACGTTGACCACGGAAAAACTACACTTGTCGACAAACTTCTTGCAAGTACAAATACATTCCGTTTAAATGAATCGGTTGCAACTTGTGTAATGGACTCAAACGATTTAGAAAGAGAAAGAGGAATTACAATTTTATCTAAAACAACGGCAGTTCATTATAAAGACTATAAAATAAATATTTTAGATACTCCAGGTCATGCTGATTTTTCAGGTGAAGTAGAAAGAATCATGGGGATGGTTGATGGAGTATTACTTGTAGTTGATGCTTATGAAGGAACAATGCCTCAAACAAGATTTGTTTTGAAGAAAGCTTTAGAAAACAATTTAAAAGCAATTGTAGTTATTAATAAAGTAGATAAACCTTCTGCAAGAATTAATGAAGTAATTGATGAAGTTATCGATTTATTTATTGAACTAGGCGCAAGCGATGAACAAATTGACTTTAAAGTTGCTTTTGCATCGGCGGTAAACAATACATGTAGTTTAGATGAAGAACTTTCAAGTCAAACTGAAGGAATGAGTCCTTTACTTGATTTAATTATTAGTGAAATTCCAGATAGTGATTTTGATAAAGAAGGAACTCTTTTATTTCAACCAGCTTTACTTGACTATAATGACTATGTAGGTAGAATTGGTATTGGTAGAATTAAAAGAGGAAAAATTGAACTAAACAGTATGGTTTCATGTGTAAGAATTGATGGAAGTATTGTTAAATTCAGAATTCAAAAACTATTCAGTTTCTTAGGACTTAAAAAGATAGAAGTAGATGTTGCGTATGCAGGTGATGTTGTTGCAATCGCCGGGCTTCCTGATATTTATGTTGGTGAAACTATTTGTGAAGTAGGGTCTGAAGAAAGACTTCCACTTATTAAAATTAGTGAACCAACTGTTCAAATGACATTTGGAACTAACACAAGCCCAATGAGTGGTAAAGATGGTAAGTTTGTAACAGCTAGAAAACTAGAAGATCGTCTTTTACGTGAAACCCAAACAGACGTAAGCTTAAAAGTCGAACGTCTTGGCCAAAGTGAAGAATGGAATGTAAGCGGAAGAGGAGAACTTCATTTATCAATTTTAATTGAAAACTTACGTAGAGAAGGATTTGAATTCCAAGTATCACGTCCTCGAGTTATATTAAAAGAAATTGACTCAATTATGCATGAACCTTATGAGTTTTTACAAGTTGATGTAACTGATGAATACTTAGGCCCTGCAATTGAATTAATTGGTATGAGACATGGTGAACTTGTTAATATGGAAAGTGGAGAAGGACAAACAAGAATTACTTATCATATTCCTTCACGTGGACTTATTGGCTTTTCAACTGAGTTTTTAACAGCTACACATGGATATGGTATAAGCAATCATACATTCCTTGAATATAGACCTGTTTTACAAAACCATGATTTTAACAGAAAACTTGGTGTACTAGTATCAATGAATGCAGGTGTTGCAACTACATACGCATGTGGTGGTATGGAAGATAGAGGAGAACTATTAATAGAACCTGGTTGTGAAGTCTATGAAGGCATGATTGTTGGTATTTGTAATAGAGAAGAAGATTTAGCCGTAAATATTACTCGTGAAAAACAAATGACAAACCAAAGAAGTGCAACTAAAGATTCAACTGTTGTTTTAAAAAGACCAAGAGTATTTAGTTTAGAAAATTATTTAGAGTTTATTGATGATGATGAACTTGTTGAAATTACACCCCACTATACTAGACTTAGAAAAGCGATTCTTGATACAGTAGATAGAAAGAAATTTGATTCAATTAAACTAAAAGCCAAAAAAGAAGCAAAAGGAAACTAATAATAGTTTCCTTTTTTGTATATATTGAATATATTTGTTAATAATACTTTTGTGAGGTGATTGTTTTGAATAGTACAAATATTAAAGAAATAAAAAAAGTAGTATCATCAATGCACATGGGAAATCTTTTATATAAAAGCTATATAAAAAAAGCTGATGATGAGGCTTTAAGAGGCGAACTTGCAAAAGTACTTGATAGATTTGAAAAACATGTTGATGAGTTTAAAAAACTAGCTAATAAATTTAATGTCAAGAATATTGAAAGGTTAAATTTTAGACAAGAAGCAGTGCTTAATTTTCAACTTTTAAAACAGTATAAAACTGACTTTGATATTTTAGCGGATGCTTTAAGAGGACTTAATATGGGAACAATTGGAATGCTTGATTTTATTTATAAAAATAATGAAATAGATCAAAGTGTTAAAAAGTATGCAGAAGGCGTATTAAAAGATTATGATATTTTAAAAGAAAGGTTACATAAGTTTGGTGTTGAAACTTATTGTTAAATGTGTATGAATAATATAAAAGAGACAAATTGGGTAGAAAAGGCTCATTTAAAGCCAGTAATGATTGATAAAGAATATGGTAAAAAAGAAAGTATAATTTCTCTTGTATTAATGGGAGCTGTTGTTAGTTTTATTTTCTTTATTGTAAGTGCTTATTTAGTAATCTATTATGGAGATAGTTTTGTAAATAGTATTCGCTCGTTTATTACTCGAGGTAACTTTTTTGATATTTTATTAACAGTGTTTGCGATTGTTACAATAGCTGTATACGGAGTAATGGTATACTTTTCTATAAAAGGAATATCCAAATCAACGGTAGGAATTAATCATCAAGTAAATACAAAAGACTCTCTTACATATAATATTATTTCTTTAAGCGTCGCAAGTGTTTTTGTTGTTCTATTTATTGTTTTAGTTGTACTTAATTATATTTTAAAAACATATATTTAAACAAGTTAAATTTTAACTTGTTTTTTTGTTAATTTAAGCATATTTTAGTTATATTTTTTATTATGATATAACTTGAAAAAAAATGGATAAAATGATATAATATATAATAAGTAAAATTAAAGTTTTAAAGAAAGGAGAACACTATGCTTAAGTTATTACTTGCTAAAGTCAAAGAATCAGTAATGTCTGTATTACCTGTATTTTTAATTGTTATTGTCTTAATGATCGCTGGCTTAATTACTGGTACATTTAGATTTGATAAAACTGAAAACATATGGACATTTATACTGTTTTTAGTAGGATCAATTATGCTTGTTGTAGGATTATCACTATTTTCTCTTGGTGCTGATCTATCACTTTTAAAAGTTGGTGAACAAGTTGGTAATTTTCTAGCAAGTAAAAGAAAAGTATGGTTGCTTGTTGTTGTTGGCTTTTTAATTGGTGTAATAATTACTATAGCTGAACCTGACCTTTTACACCTTGCAAACAGTTTTCCTTCTTTAGAACCTGTTGTATTAATTCTAGCAGTAGGACTTGGGGTTGGTGTATTTTTAGCAGTAGCTCTATTGAGAATTGTTTTACAAGTGAGCTTAGTAAAACTATTAATAGTTTTATACAGTCTTACTTTCTTACTTGCATTTATTGTAAATATCAAAAATCCTGAGTTTTTACCTGTTGCATTTGATTCTGGTGGTGTAACTACTGGGCCAATGACAGTACCATTTATTTTGGCACTTGGGGTTGGTGTATCACATGCTCGTGGTGGTAAAAAATCAGAAGATGATAGTTTCGGTTTAGTTGCACTATGCTCTGTTGGACCAATTATCGCAGTATTATTTTTAGGATTATTTGCAAACGCTAATGTAACTGAAGAAAGCAATCATGTAATTAATACTTTTTGGCTAGCATTAAATGAACTTGCAAGTGTCTTTGTTACAAAACTTGGCGAAATTGGAATGTCGCTAATTGGTATTTGCACATTTATTATTATTTTTGAATTTGCGATATTAAGAAAAAAATTCAAAAGTTTTTTAAAGCTTTTTGTTGGTTTATTATATGTTGCATTTGGTGTTGCAATATTCTTAACAGGAGCTGAGATTGGCTTTGATAAAGTTGGATATATTATTGGTAATGTATTTGGAACTTCAA
>CAJGCS010000031.1 GCA_904501965.1 uncultured Bacilli bacterium
TGAGTTACGTCATGTTGATATTGCCCAACACCAATTGCTTTTGGTTCAATTTTAACAAGTTCTGCAAGTGGATCTTGTAAACGACGTGCAATTGATACAGCTGAACGTTCTTCAACTTCGTAATCAGGGAATTCTTCTCTTGCAAGATCAGATGCAGAATATACAGATGCACCAGCTTCATTTACAATAACATATTTAACATCACGTTCTAATTTCTTTAATTGAGCAGCAACGAAAGCTTCTGTTTCACGGCTAGCAGTACCATTACCAACAGTAACAATTTGTACTTGATGTGACTCAACTAAGTCTAAGAAAATACTTACTGCATTATCATATCTACCTGCAGGTACATTTTCACCTGGGTATTTTTGGTGAGGATACATAACACTCTTTTCTAAAACCTTACCAGTTGCATCAACAACTGCAAGTTTACATCCAGTTCTAAACGCAGGGTCAACACCTAAAACAACTTTACCCTTCATAGGAGGTTGTAATAAGTAGTTACGTAAGTTTTCACCGAAAATATGAATTGCTTGATCTTCTGCTTTATCTTTTAATTCTGAACGAATTTCACGAACAATCGCAGGTTTAATTAAACGATCATATGCATCAATAATTGCTTCAGTTACATAAGATACAGTAATGCCTTTTGGTTCTGTAATAAATTCATCAGTTAAGTGTTTTAAAACTAAATCTCTATTTTCAACAATTGATACTTTAATAACTTTTTCAGCTTCTGCACGGTTAATTGCAAGAATTCTATGAAGTTTAACAGTTTTAATTGGTTCTTCATATTCATAGTACATTTCATATACTTTCTTTTCATCAAGTTCTGCATCTTTTAATTCAGATTTTAAACTTGCATCAGTTGTGAAGTTATTTCTAATCCATGTTCTAAATTTAGGTTCATCAGATACGATTTCCGCAATAATATCTTTAGCACCTTGAATAGCAGCTTCAACATCTTTAACGATAACGTCTTCTTTCTTAAGAGCTTCTAGTTCTTCTTTAGTTTTGCCTTCTAAATCAGTAACATATTTTTTAGCTTCTTCTAAAACATCACCTTCAAGCGGATATGAAAGCATATATTCTGCAAGAGGTTCTAAACCTTTTTTCTTAGCATCTGTTGCTCTTGTTTTCTTCTTTTCTTTGAAAGGACGATAGATATCTTCTACTTCAGAAAGTTTAGTTGCAACAATAATTGCATTTTTAATTTCTTCAGTAAGTTTTCCTTTTTCTTCAATCAGTCTCATAACGTCTTCTTTACGTTCTGCTAACTTTTGTCCATAGTCCCATTCTTGATATATTGCACGAATTTGTTCTTCGTCTAAGTTTCCTGTAACTTCTTTACGGTAACGAGCAATGAATGGTACAGTTGCACCTTCTTCAATTAATCCAAGTACCGCTTTGATTTGTGACACTCTAACATTTTGTTCTCTTGAAATTTTTCCAAGTAGAGCGTCATTAATGTAATTATTTTCCATATTTTTCCTCCAGCACAGCTTTATAAAATAAAGCATTATTTTGTTAGTTATTATACGAACGATAACTATAATATTATATCACAAATGCCCCTTTTTTTCAATTGATTAGGCAAGAAAAATAGACTCATAAAATGAGTCTATTTGCTTATTATTTGATAAATTTTTTCATAAATATTATTGACAAATTTGCTTCTTACTTCTTCTCTTATTCCATTTTCTTCAATCGTAAATTCATGAATTTGTCCATTATATCTAATTCCTACATACGCAAGTCCACAAGTTGTTTCATTACTCCCACAATTTCCAGTAATTGAAACACATAAAGCTGATCCAGTTTCATAAAACAACCCTTCAACCATTTCTTTTGCAACCACACTAGAATATACACTATATTTTTCAAGTGTTTCTTTTTTAACATGCACATATTTTATTTTAGCTTGTTCACTATAAGTTACAAAGCTTTCTTCTAAAATATTAGATGCACCAGGTACACTTACAAGTGCGCTTACTAATGCCCCTCCAGTACATGATTCTACAAAGCTAACTTTTATATTATGCTCTTGTAAATAATTTGATACGTTTAATATTAATTCATTGTTAATCATTTTATCACCATTTCAATTATACCATATTACTTTTATTTTTTATTGATTTTTGATATAATTAATCAAAAGAGGTTTTACTATGAATACAATCAAAGGCGAACATAAATTAGAACTCATCATCAACAAAAGTTCTTTTATAACATATCTAAAAAATGTAACAACTGTTGAAGATGCAAAAGACTATATTACCTATATTAAACTGCTTCATCCAGATGCAACTCATCACGTAACAGCTTATACTATTGGCAAAACCGGTGAATATGGACATTCATCAGATGATGGTGAACCAAGCGGTACTGCAGGATTACCTGTTTTAGATGTTTTTAGAAAAAATGATATCACAAACTTTGTTTGTGTTGTAGTAAGATATTTTGGTGGAATAAAGTTAGGGGCAGGTGGATTAATACGTGCTTATTCAAAATCCGCATCAAGCACACTTGCCTTAACTGAAATTGTTCCAATTATTGAATATACTACTTTTAAAGCAACCTTTGATTATTCATTATTTGATCTGCTTGAAAATAGACTTAAAAATTATGAAATAATAGAGAAATCTTTTTCAAGTCAAGTAACATTAACTATAAAAGTACCAAAAGATGAATTAAATACTGTAATATCAAATCTACAAACAATTACAAATGGACTAATAAAAATAGTGAAATAATAAATATTTCACTATTTTTCTTTTTTATTTCCTTTTAATAATGGATATAACCATATAGTATTTGTATTATTAATATAATCACGATATCCCGGTTTATTTTTAAGTTGACGTTTTTCAAGCATTGGAATACTTACAAACTGGAATAACAAGAAGATTGAAACAGGACATGCAGCCATAACCAATATTATTTCAAATCTACTTTCACGACTAATAAATGTTAACCAAATACTTACCCAAAATAAAATTTCACCAAAATAATTTGGATGGCGTGAATATTTCCATAACCCCTTATTCATAATTGCACCATGTACTTTATTTGTCTTTCTAAATTTGTACATTTGCATATCAGAAATAAGTTCAATAATTGTTGCGCCTAACATTAATACAAATCCGATGATTGTTGCAGCATTCAAACTACCAGGATTTTTCATAACTTTTTCTAAAAAGAAAAAGCCTGGTATTAATCCAATATAAACAATTATTGTTGGGAATAGTTCAATTCCAAATAAATTTATTAAAAAGAATGTTTTTGGATGTTTATCTTTAAATCCTTGATAACGCCAATCTTGTGCATTTAAATTTTTGAAGTTTATCGCCCAGTTTAAAGTGAGTCTAATTGACCAAATTATAACAAGAACTAAAAATATAATTGCAAGTGGATGAAAATTATTTGTAAGAATCATAAATGCAAGTACAAGAAATACTGGTGCTACACTCCAATAAGGATCGTATATAGATGCATTTTTAAAAATACAACTAAAAATATAAACAATTAAAGTTGCAATTATATCAAGAATTAATAAAGTAAGTAATACTTGATTTTTTAAGCTTGCAGGGAATAAAAAATAAATTCCTATTACACTCGCTAGACTTATTAAATATATTAAAGTTATTATTATAATACCAACTGTTTTATTATTTTTCATAAAATTTTTCTCCAATTCTTAAATATTATACCATACTTCTTCTTTTCTTCTTTTTAATTTGCTTAAAGTAGTAATTTATGATAAAATACTAAAGAGGTGATTTAATGAATTCAAACCCCTTATTTAATCACGAAAAACATTACCTTACTTTAAATAACTATTTAAAAAGCATTTATAGTAAGAAAGTATTTAAAATATCTTTAAATGGGAACTTTAGTTGCCCAAATCGAGATGGTAAAATAAGTACCACAGGATGTATCTTTTGTTCAGAAAAAGGCAGTGGCGATTTTGCTGGAAACCCTTTTAAACCTATTAAAGAACAATTTCAAGAAATCAAAAATATGATGCATCAAAAATGGAATGATGGATATTATATTGCATATTTTCAAGCAAATACAAATACATATGGAACGTTAGAAAAACTAAAGAAAACTTACTCACAAATTGTTGATAATAACTATATTATTGATGAAAACGTTAAAATACTAAGCATTGCTACACGTCCTGATTGTATAAACGATGAAATTGTCAAATACTTAAGCGAACTAAATAAAATCATTCCTGTTTGGGTTGAACTTGGTTTTCAAACAATGCATGAATCAACTTCTATTCTTATTAATAGAGGTTATACTAACGATGTGTTTGAAAAGGCTCTATCTTTACTAAAACAAAATAATATTACAACAATTGTTCATATTATAAACGGACTTCCTAATGAAACAAAAGATATGATGATTGATACTGTAAAATACTTAAATAGTTTAGGAATTGATGGCATTAAAATTCATATGTTACACATT
The DNA here is from genome assembly GCA_904501965.1 of uncultured Bacilli bacterium. Classification (GTDB taxonomy): domain Bacteria; phylum Bacillota_I; class Bacilli_A; order ML615J-28; family CAG-313; genus CAJGCS01. The sequence goes on from CAJGCS010000031.1 coordinate 4,480, forward strand.
ATGAAAAATACACCACTTGAAAACTATTTCAAAGCAAAACCTTTTAAAGTACTTTCATTAGAAGAATATGTTGATATTGTTACAACTCAACTACGCTACATTAATCCAAACACTGTAATTCATAGAGTTACTGGCGATTCTCCAAAAGACTTACTTATTGAGCCATTATGGACATTAAAGAAGTTTGTTGTAATAAATGAAATTGATAAACTAATGAGAAAAGAAAATATCTTTCAAGGTGATTTATGTATAAAATTGTAGAGTTTTCTAAAGTTTTAATGAAAGATTTTATTGTATCTTTAAACAAAGAAAATATTATTTGTGTTGATGCAACACTAGGCAATGGATTTGATAGTTTATTTTTATCGAAGTTAATAAACAATAATGGTACTATTTATGCCTATGATATTCAACAAGAAAGTATTAATAATAGTACAAAACTTTTTAAAGAAAATAACGTTGATAATGTCATAATAAATCTTAAAAGTCATGAATTTATAAATGAAGAAAATATTGACCTTGCAATATTTAATCTTGGTTTTTTACCAGGTTCAAACAAAGAAATCAAAACTAATGCAAAAACTACTCTTAATGCAATAAAAAACTTACTACCAAGAATGAATAACGATAATATGTTAATAATTATTTGTTTATATGTTGGTCATAATGAAGGCCTTTATGAAAGTATTGTTGTAGATGAGTACTTAAAAAACTTACCTTCAAAAGAATACTTAATTTGCAAGTATCAAAACTATAACAGGCCAACTTCACCTTATATTTTAACTATATCTTTAAATAAACTAAAAAAATAAGCCTCAAAGGCTTATTTTTGTTTTAATAGTTCTAATAATTCTTTAATGTGATTAAGCGTAAATGTTGGTTTAATATTACCATTAGTAATATCATTAACTGTTGCTTCACCTGATAAAACACAAAGGCTAGTAACACCTGCATTAATTGCAGACATAATATCAGTATATAGTCTATCTCCAATAACAAGTGTTTCTTCTTTTTTAAAACCATATTTATTCATAACAAAATTTATCATGGTTGGTTCAGGTTTACCAATAAACTTTGGATATTTACCTGTTGCGTTTTTAATCATTGTTGCCATTGATCCACAATCCGGAACATAGCCAAAACTTACAGGGCATACTAAATCTGGGTTTGTCGCAATATATTCAACATCTTGTAATAAAACTTCACAAGTATTTCTTAATTTTTCACTGGTAAGTTCTGTATCAAATCCAAGTAAAACAACATCTATGTTTTCTTCTACTTTTTCAGTAATATTATATCCATTTTCTTTTAATTCATTAACAAGAGATTTTGTTCCTTGACAATATATTTTTGAACTCTTATGTTCTTTTTCTAAATATAATGATGTTGCTTGTGTTGATGTAAAGAAATCATCATAATCAGCATTTATGCCAAGGCTTTTTAATTTTTCAATATATGCAAAAACTGATTTAGAAGAATTGTTTGTAATAAAAATATATTTACCACCACGGCTTTTTATTTCTTCAAGAAATTCTATTACTCCTTCAAATAATTCATTTTCTTGATAAATAGTTCCATCCATATCTAAAAGAAATAACTTCTTGTTTTTTAGTTCATCAATCTTTTTTCCAAAGTAATCATTCATATTAATAAAACCTCTTCTATTATTCTTATATATTATATCATAAATGATATTAAAAGAAATAAAAAAGACCTTATCTTTGAATACTCTAAGATAAGGTCTTTTATTAAATTTCAGATATTTTCTTTCCAATAAGTTTCTCTGGATTAATGTGGGAGTCTTTTTTAGTTACTTTTAAGAAAACATGAACACCACACTCAGGATCAATTTCTGTTGTACCACTTACACCAATTTTATCTCCTTGATTTACAGTTGCTCCAACAGTTACAGTTACTTCACTTAAGCCATAATAGTATGTTTTTAAAGAATTAGCATGTTCTAAAACAACATATTTACCATATAATGGACTTTCTTTAATTTCTAATACTTTTCCACTAAAGACACTAGTTACATCAAATAATGTATTATCTTTATTTGCAAAACTAGTTCCATTACTTGTTCTATATGAATTATTATATTTAATTAAAGCTAATTCTTGATCTTCAACAGAAGCATTTTTATCGTAATATTTTCTTACGACATTATATCCCATTGTTTCATTAAATGGTAATTTAAATACTTCTTCAGGTTTTACATCAACATTTCCGGAATCATCCGGATTTGGATTTTCTGAAGGAATATCAACATTTGGAGTATCATTTGGACGATTAGCACTTGTATCTACTGATTTTGCAATAACTAAAGAAACAAGTAAAACAGACGCTAGTCCAACAAAGAAGAAAAACTGAAATTTATTTTGTCCTATTTTTTTGATTAAATTCTTCACTGTATCACCTCATGATTAGTATGATACAGTTTTTTTATTTTATACAATTATATTTGAAAAATAATAAAAATAGAAGCTGCAATTGCAGTTAATGAAGCAGAAACTAAGAAGTCAAGTGCCATTGCAAGAAAAACATAAAATACTCTTATTGCAAACACTTCACCTTTTTTAAATATTTGATGAATATTTGACTTTAAGAAAATAAGCATACAAAAAGGAAGTAATAAAAGAAAGAACACTAAATAAATAATTGCAAGATATTTTTCCATATTATAACTTTGAAGCCTTTATATCTTTAATATTTTTCGCAAGATCTCTTTCTATTTTTGCATAGTCCATTGTTCTTGCGTAGTTCTTTTCTTTTTGTTCTTTTCTAGTGTTTTCTAAATGTAAGATAGCATCATTTAAAGTTGCACCAATTCCTACTTCTTGAGCAATTACTGTAATAACATTATCACTATATTCTAAAAGACCACTTACTATTTTATAAAAATATTCTTCGTTATTATTAATTCTTTTAACAAATCCTTCTTTAATAGGAACAACGATAGGAATATGATTTTCTAAAATTGCAAGTTGCCCATTGTTACCTTCAACAACAACATATTCAGTTTCGCCTTCAAATATAACGCCTTTAGGGTTAACAATTGATAACTTCATTATTTATTCATCATACTTTCTGCTTTTTTAATTACATCATCAATTGTACCTGCGAATCTAAATGCTTCTTCTGGCAAGTGATCGTGTTTGCCTTCAAGAATTTCTTTAAATCCTCTTACAGTTTCTTTTACAGGAACGTAAACACCAGGTTCACCAGTAAATTGTTCAGCTGAATATGTATTTTGTGATAAGAATAATCTTATTCTACGTGCTCTTGCAACTAAAGCCTTATCTTCATCACCAAGTTCATCCATACCTAATATCGCAATGATATCAAGTAACTCGTTATAGCGTTGAATTGTCTTTTGTACTCCACGAGCTACCTCATAGTGTTCTTTACCAACAACTTCTTCAGAAAGTGCTCTTGAAGTGGATGCAAGTGGGTCAACCGCAGGATAAATCCCTTCTTCACTTATTTTTCTTGAAAGGTTAGTAGTTGCATCTAAGTGGTTAAATGTTGTAGCTGGAGCTGGGTCAGTATAGTCATCAGCTGGAACATAAATTGCTTGAATTGATGTAATTGAACCATCTTTTGTTGATGTGATTCTTTCTTGCAATGCACCCATTTCAGTTGCAAGGGTTGGTTGATAACCTACAGCTGACGGAGTTCTTCCAAGCATCGCACTTACTTCACTACCTGCTTGAGTGAAACGGAAAATGTTATCGATAAATAATAGAACGTCTTGTCCTTCTACATCTCTAAAATATTCTGCCATTGTTAGTCCAGTTAAAGCAACACGCATTCTTGCACCAGGTGGTTCATTCATTTGACCAAAAACTAAAGCAGTTTTGTCAATTACACCTGTATCAGTCATTTCAAAGTATAAGTCATTACCTTCTCTAGTTCTTTCACCAACTCCCGCAAAAACACTTATACCACCGTGTTCTTGGGCAACGTTATGAATTAACTCTTGAATTAATACTGTTTTACCAACACCGGCACCACCAAATAGACCAATTTTACCCCCTTTAATATATGGAGCAAGTAAGTCGATTACTTTAATACCGGTTTCTAAGATTTCAACTTTACCAGATAATTCTGATAAACTTGGAGCATTTCTATGAATTGGTTTATGAAGTTCATTTTTATCAATTTCAGGACGACCATCAATTGGTTTACCTAAAACGTTAAACATTCTACCAAGTGTTGCACGACCAACTGGAACTGTTATTGGAGCATTAGTATTTAATACTTCCATTCCTCGTTTTAACCCATCAGTTGAATCCATCGCAATACATCTTACTGTATTATCACCATTATGCATTGCAATTTCTAAGACTAAATCAATTTCAACTCCGTTATTATCGCTCTTAGATTGTTTAATTTCTAAAGCAGTATTAATTGCAGGTAAATGTCCGGCTTCGAATTTAACATCAACTACTGGTCCCATAACTTGGACTATTATTCCTTTATTTAAACTCATAATTACCTCCAATTACTCATTTATGACACTAGCACCACCGACAATATCTGTAAGTTCAAGTGTAATTGCAGATTGTCTTGCACGGTTATATAGAAGTTCGAGTGTACTAATTACTTCCATTGCATTGTCAGTTGCACTCTTCATTGAATTCATACGCGATGCATGTTCGCTAGCCTTTGAATCTAATAAATAGCCATAAATTGTATTTTCAATATATATTGGTAGTGCAGTATCTAAAATTTCTTTTACACCACCATCAAACTCATATATTTTTGTTTTATCGTTTTCTTTAATTTTTGGAACAGGTAGTACTGTTTCCGAAACAACTTTTTGAATTAAAGTATTTACATAGTGATTATAAATAACAACTACTTTATCAAAACTATGTTCAAGATAATTTGTTACAAGATTTCTTATAACATCTTCAACCATACTAAATTCAATGTCGTCTTTAATATTAATAACCTTATCAACAAGTAAAGGATATTTCATTTTCTCGACATATTTGTAAGCTTTTAAACCAATTGGTAAAACAATATATTCTTGTTTTAAATCGTTTATTTGTTTTGTTAATTCCTTACAAACATTCGAATTAAATGGACCTGCAAGCCCTCTATCACAAGCTACAACAACAAAACATACTTTTTTTTCTTCTCTTTTTGCAAGTAAAGGATGTTGCATACTTTCATCACTTAAAGATAAATTCGAAATAATATCGCGAGCTTTTTCAATAAATGGACGATACTCTTTGATAGTTTTTTCAGCTTGACGAAGACGTGATGCACTAACCATATTCATTGCTTTTGTAATTTGTGCTGTTTTCTTCGTTGCATTAATTCTAATCATTACTTGTCTAGACTGACCTGCCATATAATCCTCCTTTCATTAAGGTTTAAATTCCTCTAAATTTTTCAAATAACTCTGTCATTAATTCTTCTTTTGGTAAACTACCTGTTAAAGAAATTTCATTAATAACTTTTTGACCAAGTTCATCAAAATCAACAAATCTAAATAATTGTGTTTCGTATTCTTTTAATTTTGATATTTCAACTTTGTCTAAATATCCCTTTGTAAGGGCATATACAAGTATCGCAAGTTTTGGACTTGACACACTTGTATGTAAATCTTGTTTTAATAATTCTACAGTTCTTTTACCACGTTCAAGTTTTCTTGATGTAGCTTCATCTAAATCAGAACCAAATTGAGTGAATGCTTCAAGTTCTCGATATGATGCAAGGTCTAAACGAAGTGTACCTGCAACTTTTTTAACAGCTTTTATTTGAGCATTACCACCAACACGTGAAACTGATAAACCGGCATTAACTGCAGGTCTAATACCAGAATAGAATAATTCTGATTGTAAGAATATTTGTCCATCAGTAATACTAATTACGTTTGTTGGAATATATGCAGAAATATCACCAGCTTGAGTTTCAATAATTGGTAAAGCAGTAATTGATCCTCCGCCTAA
>CAJGCS010000032.1 GCA_904501965.1 uncultured Bacilli bacterium
CCAACGATAGCTTCTGATGCCATAGCTGCAGAGTGAGTCATACCTGAGCAACCTAAAGTTTCGATTAAGGCTTCCATAATAATTCCGCCTTTAACGTTTAAAGTTAATTTACATGCACCTTGTTGAGGAGCACACCAACCAATACCGTGAGTTAAACCATTAATGTCTTTAATTTCACGAGAATAAGTCCATTTCCCTTCTTGAGGAATTGGAGCACAACCGTGGCTTGCACCACAATTTACTTTACACATTTGTTTTAATTCGTTTGTGTATTCCATTTTTTTCTCCTTTTTTTGTAACATTTTTCTTATCTTAATTATTATACCACATTTATATATTTTTTTAAAGCAAAAAAGACATTTTCTTTTACATATTAAAAAGAACTCAAAAATGAGTTCTTCTTTTTACTATTCTGTAATTTCTTTATGCAGTTTAGCAAGTTCTTCAAAGTTAGGTTCATGTTCTACAATATGCATTTTAAAGTCGTCATTTTCATATCTTGGTATTACATGAAAATGAACATGCATAACGCTTTGCCCCGCAACACTTCCACAGTTATTTACAAAATTAAACGCACTTGTTCCAAGTTTTTTTGAAAGAATGTTTGCAACTTCCTTTTGAGCTACACTAATTTTTTTAAGTGTTTCTTCGTCTAATGCAAGTAAGTTTTCAAAATGTTTTTTGGGAACTATTAAAGTATGACCTTTTGTTGCTTGAGATATATCTAAGAATGCTACAAGGTCTTCTGTTTCATAGATTTTAAATGATGGAATTTCTCCATTTATTATTTTACAAAATACACACATATTTTTCTCCTTTTATTCAAAACCAATTAATGGAAATAAGATTACAAAGAAATTTAGAATAAATCCAAATAAAATAACAAAAATATATATAACTGGAATACCGTAAGCAAGAAATTGCTTTCTACCATTAAACTCTTGTTTTGTTTTAGTCGTTAAGTATACTAGTTCAACAACAATAAATATTAATGCTATCGCTGATCCTAAAAAGCTTAATGTTTCAAGTATAATTGTACTTGCGCTTAATAATGAATATCCAACTGTTTCACAGGCTACTCCCGAAGCATATTCGTCATATGTCCATGTACTAAATAATGCATTTTCAAGTAAAGGTTTTAAAGTATACAGTGTAAGACAAATACTTGAAATAATAAAAGCTGCTATACTCACTTTTCTCATTGTACTTTTTTCACTATTCTCACAATCTACTAATGCAAGTACTATTGATAATAAATATAAAATAATACCAATTAAAGCAAAAACAAATGTTATAATAAATGCAGCTTGTACTCCGTAACTAGTATTATAAATTAAACATGCTATTAAAACAAAGTTAAACGAAATAGTCATTAAAATACTTGTAAGTAATGCAAATCTTTTTTTTGCGATAATAACATAAACAATAAAAACAGGTATTGAAACTATAAACACCATATTGTTAAAAATCATTGGTAAACTAAATAAAATTGACTCTGTAGATAAATGATAAAAACTCCATAAATCAATTTGAGTAAATTTAAAAAGCTTTAAAACATAAATCAAAGTATTCCCATTAATTATTGACATTATTGAAAATAATCCGAAAAATAAAACACCAAATAATCTACCTATATACTTTCTAGCTGTCATATTCGTCCTCCAAGTATAAATGTATTTTTATTATACCATAAATAATTCGAAAAAACAAGTATGAGTTTTTTACTCATACTTGTTTTATGTCTATTTTATATGATAAAAATAATAATATAATCAATAATTCCAATTATGGAAATAATGAATGAAATTATTAATCCTACTAACATTATTAATCCATAAACAAGATAAATAAAATATGCTCTTTTTTCAATTCCTAAGTCAAGTTCTGCTCTTGTATATCTTACTAGTTCTTTAATTTGCAAAAATAAAATGATTGGAAAAAGTGAACCAATAAATGGAACTGTTATAATTACGAAATCAAGCATTTTATAAAGAGAATATAATTCTGATCGATATATTTTAGGATTTTCGTAATCAGATAAATCCCAAGTTAAATCAACAGCATTAATTAGTAATGGTTTTAAACACTGAAGAATAGCAGCACCTAAAACAATTATAAAAGCGAACCAAACAACAATATTATTTCTTCTAAGTCTATAGTCAATATAACCATTTTCAAAACTTAAAAATACGCCTATTATAAAAAATATACTTCCCGGTAAACTAATAACTGTAGTAAGAATAAGCAATATCGGTCTATGAGAACTAAATAGATATATTATGCATGAAATAAATGCACATACCATTGAAATAATCATGAATATTTTTATTTTCTTAAATTTCATCTTTTTTAGAAGGTATGAATATATAATAAAAACTACACATGATATTATATACAACAATAATCCTATTATTAGGGAGAAGTTTCCTGAAATTAAAAGTCTTTGTGTTTCATAATATCCTCTTAATGTGAAAAAGTCTTCAGCAAAAAAATTAATTGAATATACAAAACCATTCCCAAATACAAGTGAAGTAATTGATAAAATAGATATAAATGCTACTCCAAGAAGTCTTCCGATAAATTCACGTTTTTGCATTTTTACACCTTTAAAATACATATTTAATATATTATATATCAAAAATTAATAAAAAGCAAAACTATTACTAGTTTTGCTTAATTTATTATCTAAATCTGTTTTGTAACCAACTAGGTACTTTAGTTTCTTTAACCTCTTTACCTTCTTCAGTAGTCTTTGTAGTTCCACCACCGATTTTTGGTGATTTTAAAGTATATGGAATTTCACGACTTTCTTCTTCTTTTGGTTCTTCTTTTACTGGTCTTGGATTAGATGAATCAAAACCTGTTGCAATAACTGTTACGATTAATTCACCATTTAATTCGAAGTTTAATCCTGTACCATGAATGATATCAATTTCAGTTGATGATGCATTTCTAATTTCAGAAATAACATCTTCAATTTCTTTCATTGTCATTGAATCATCACCAGTAATTTGAACAATTGCATCTGTAGCGCCATTAATGTCAATTTCAAGTAATGGACTGCTAATTGCAGAACGTGCTGCTAAAACAGCTCTGTTAGGACCACTTGCAATACCAATACCCATTAAGGCAGTACCTTTTCCTGATAATACAGTTTTAACGTCTGCAAAGTCAACGTTGATTAAACCAGGTAAAGAAATGATTTCTGAGATACCTTTAACACCATGTAATAATACATTATCAGCTTCACTAAATGCTTCTAAGTATGTAGTATTGTTACCAATTATTTCTAATAATTTATCATTAGGAACAATAATTATAGTATCAACATATGGACGCATTGCTTCGATACCTTGAAGAGCATGTTGCATACGGCGTTTACCTTCAAAACCGAATGGTTTTGTTACGATACCAACAACTACACAACCCATTTCTTTAGCGTATCTTGCGATAACTGGAGCAGCACCTGTACCAGTTCCACCACCCATACCTGTAGTAACAAATACTAAATCTGCACCTTCTAAAGCTTGACGGATTTCTTGTTCAGATTCTTCAGCTGCTTTTCTACCAATTTCTGGATTAGCACCAGCACCTAATCCTTTTGTAATTTGACGACCAATTTGAATACGTACATCAGCTTTTGATAAACGTAATACTTGACAGTCAGTGTTAACTGCAATATATTCAACATCTTGAATATCTGCATCAATCATACGATTAATTGCGTTACCACCGCCACCGCCAACGCCGACAACTTTTAGTACTGGCTTAGTAGTAAACATTTCATCAGAAAATACCATAAATATTTTTCCTTTCTAAACTATAATTACATTAATACATAAACCTTTTTGGTAAATTCATTATACCAAATCAGTTTAAAATTGTCAATAAAACGAAATTATTTGATATTTCCAAGTCTCATAGTATCTCTTGCAATCATAAGTTCTTCATTAGTAGGAACTACTAATACTTTAACTTTTGAGTTTGGAGTAGAGATTTCCATTAATTCGCCTTTAATTTCGTTCTTTTCTAAATCAATTTCTACGCCGAATGCTTCTTTTAATCTAGCACAAACGTCAGCTCTTGTTTGAGGTGATTTTTCACCAATACCTGCAGTAAATACAAGGGCATCCATACCACCCATGTAAGCATAGAAGCTACCAACATAGTCAACGATTTTCTTGCTTTGCATTCTTAAGATTAAATCAGCTTTTGCATCACCTGCAGCTTGAGCAGCACGTAAAGCACGAGCATCACTTGATTCAGGATAGAAACCAATATATCCTGATTTTTTATTTAAGATATTATTAACTTCTTGAACAGTTAAATTTTCTTTACGACAGATAAAGTCAATAATAGCAGGGTCAATTGTACCAGATCTTGTTCCCATTGGAAGACCATCAAGTGGTGTTAAACCCATTGTTGTATCAACAACTTTACCATATTTAATAGCAGCTAAAGATGCGCCATTACCAATATGTGCAGTAACTAATTTTAATTCTTCTAAAGGTTTTCCTAAGAATTTAGCAGCTTCTTGAGAAACAAATTTGTGACTTGTTCCGTGGAAACCATATTTACGAACACCATGTTTTTCATACCATTCATAAGGAACTGCATACATGTATGATTCATCAGGCATAGTTAAATGGAATGATGTATCAAATACACCTACTTGTACTGTATTTGGTAATACTTTTTTGAAAGCTCTAATACCTGTTAAGTTAGCAGGATTATGTAAAGGACCTAAATCAGATACAGAATCTACAACATCAATTGCATAGTCATCCATAACAACTGAATCAGTAAATTTTTCACCACAGTGTAGAATTCTATGACCTACACCACTAATTTCATTTAAGTCTTTTAAGATTTTCTTTTCGATTAACACGTTTAATAATAATTGTACAGCTTCAGCATGATCTTTAGCTTGACAAGGTTTAGATTCTTTTTCTCCTTGATATTTAACGTTAATAACTGGGTTTGCAAGCCCAATCATTTCGATTAAACCTTCTACAATTACTTCTTCTTCAGGCATTTCTAATAATTGAAACTTTAAAGATGAACTACCTGCGTTAACAGCCATAATTTTATACATATTTATTACCTCCAATAATTCATATATATTATATCATATTTTTGCGTTTTTTTATATGGAAGTGCTTATTTTTTTGAGCGTTTTTTCTTCGACAAATTCCAAGTTTTTTTGTATAATAAGTTTAATTGGGGGTGTTTTATGAAAAAATTTATAGGTTATTATAAACCACATTGGAAATTATTTGTAATAGACATGATATGTTCTTTCTTAATTTCATTGTGTACATTTGCATATCCATTTGTAACAGAAGTAATAATGAATAAAGAAAATATTAAAGCTGGTAAGTTTGATTTAATACTATTATTCTGTGGATTGCTTGTTTTAATATATGTCATTAAAGCAATTCTAAACTATATTGTTCAATACTGGGGGCATATTCTTGGTGTAAGAATCCAAGCCGATATGAGAAAAGAATTGTTTGAACATTTACAATCTTTACCATTTTCTTATTTTGATGAAAATAAAACTGGTACTATTATGTCAAGAATTATCAACGACTTAATGGATATTGCAGAACTTGCTCACCATGGACCTGAAGGAATATTCTTATCAATATTTTCAATTGTTGCAGATACGATTTATCTTTCTATTAGAGTAAATCCAATCCTTGCTATTTTATTATGCATGATTATTCCTTTTGTGCTAATATTTGCAATTGTAAGAAGAAAGAAAATGAAAGCAGCTTTCAAAAAGATGCGTGAAGAAACTGGTGAAATTAACGCACGAGTTGAAAGTAGTGTTGCGGGTATTCGTGTAACAAAAGCTTATACTGCATCAAAAGATGAAATTAGAAAGTTTAATGAATCAAATAAAGCATTTCAAAAGGCAAGAGCTAAAGCTTATCATGAAATGGGTGTATTTAATTCTGGTATGGGATTATTTACAGATATCTTCAATGCAATAGCATTAGTTGGTGGGGCTCTTTTACTTTATGTTGGATTAAATGAAAAATTCGATCTTAATATAAACCTTGGATTTAATATCGGAATTAACGAAGCACAACTTACTGCTTACTTATTATCCGCATCAATGATTATTAATCCAATTAGAACATTAATTAGTATATTTGAACAAATTCAAAATGGTATGACTGGTTTTGCAAGATTCACTGAAATCATCAACATGAAGCCAGAAAAAGAAGCTGAAAACCCAGTACATGTAGAAGGCCTTAAAGAAGAAATTAGATTTGATAAAGTATATTTTAAATATTCCGAAGAAGAAAATCCTGATTGGATTTTAAATGGTCTTGACCTTTCTATTAAAAAAGGAAAAACAGTTGCTTTAGTTGGTCCTTCTGGTGGAGGAAAAACAACAATATGCCACTTAATACCAAGATTCTACGAAGTAAGTGAGGGTGCAATCTACTTTGATAATGTCGATGTAAGAGATATTAGTTTTAACTCTTTAAGAAAGACAATTGGTATTGTAGCTCAAGATGTATTCTTATTTACTGGAACTATTAAAGAAAATATTGCTTATGGTAAGTTAGATGCAACAGATGAAGAAATCATTGAAGCCGCAATCCGTGCTAATATTCATGATTTTATCACAGAACTTCCTGAAGGATATAATACATTCATCGGGGAACGTGGCGTAAAACTATCTGGTGGTCAAAAACAACGTCTAAGTATTGCAAGAGCATTTTTGAAAAATCCTGAAATCTTAATTTTAGATGAAGCTACAAGTGCACTTGATAATATTACTGAAATGCAAATTCAACAATCCCTTGAATCTTTATCAAAAGGTAGAACTACAATAGTTGTTGCTCATAGATTATCAACAGTTAAAAATGCTGATGAAATTATTGTTATTGACAAAACAGGTATTGTTGAAAGAGGAAATCACTTTGAATTAATTAAAACAAATGGTATATATGCAAATTTATACCAATATCAATTTAAAGAATAATTAAAAAAGCCCAACATTAATTTGTTGGACTTTTTATTTGTTTTATTATTTCATGATTTAAATCATATATTGTAATAAAGTCATTATCTATTACTAAATAACTTTTCTTTGTTTTTGCTCTTGGCATACTAATAGATCCGGGTGAACATTCAATCCAATGTTTTACTTTCTCTATTTTGTTTATATGCGTATGACCATGACAATATATATCATTTTCTTTTAATATTCCAAAAGGAAAATAGTGATGACCATGTGTAAAATATATATGATGTGAATTAATCATTAACGAAAAATTATCTCTAAAGCCAACTGGTAAAAACTTTTCATCATCTCTAATATCGCAGTTACCTTTTACAATAATTAGCTTTGTAACAACTTCACTTAAGATATTACCAATTTTAAACACATCTTCTATTGTTGTATAATCATATCCTCTATATATATCACCAAGCACAATTAAATAGTCAAACTCGTCTTTTTTTATATAATTTACAAATTCTTCTAATTCTTGTGTTTTACCATGAATATCAGATATTACATATATCTTCATATATATCACCACTCCTTTTTATATGTTATCATTATTATAACATATTTTTGCGTTCGTAGTGTTCTAGAAGTTCTTTAAATCTTGCAAAGTGAACAATTTCTCTTTGTCTTAAGAACAATAAAGCATCTTTAAGATCATTATCAGTAGTAAGATTAATAAGGTTTTCATATACTGCTCTTGCTTTTTCTTCAGCCGCTAAATCTTCAACTAAATTTGCTCTAGTATCTCCAACGGCTGAAATATATGCTGTTGTAAATGGAATTCCATTAGGGTTTGCAGGAAATAAATCAAGTCCGTGTTCAACATAATGTTTGTCAAAACCAGCTGCTTTAATTTCTTCAATAGTTGCTCCTGCAGTAAGTTGTTTGATTATTGTTTGTAACATTTCAACATGTCCTAATTCTTCTGTTCCAATATCGGTAAGTAATGCTTTACCAACATCGTCTGGCATTGTAAAACTTTGATTTAAATATCTTAATGCTGCACCAAGTTCTCCTTGAGGGCCTCCAACTTGAGCATTAATTAATTGTGCCATTTTTAAATCGCGTTTTTTAATATTTACTGGATACTGTAACATCTTTTCATATTTCCACATTATCTATTACCACCCTTTAAGTTCCAATCTTTAACCCATAACCATGAGTTTGTAGGTTCATTAATAAAATCTAAATCAATATTATATTTTATTTTTTCAAACCTTTCAACAAGGTTACGATACTCTATAACATAAGCGTTGTAAAGCCTAATTGCTTCTTCATCGCCTGGGTTAACATCTAAATATAAGCCAAGATCTAGCAAGATAAAGTTATAAGCTTGTAAAACTGTTAATGGATTATCAGCTGTTAAAATAACTGGTTTATATGCTTTATACCCTTTATATAAGTTCTTAGATAAATTACCGTATGAAAGTGCAGGTAGTGGTGTAAAAAAATCATTTATGTCATCTTGTTTATATTTTGTATCTCCCATGTAATTAAAGTAATTTACTTTATTATAATTTGAATACATTATTTCACTCCTTCCATATTTAGAGTATTCTTATATTCTAAATATGTCTGGGCTTATTCTAATATTTTCCATTCATATTCTAAATCTATATTTAGTTTTTCTTTTGCTTTTGCCTTTATATTCTTTATTAATGTATATATATCATCAAATGTTGCATTACCATTGTTAATAATAAAATTTGCATGTTTATTACTAACATAGGCATCTTTAATATTCATTCCTTTAAATCCTAATCTTTCGACTATTTCCCATGAAGACATATCTTTAGGATTTTTGAAAGTTGAACCTGCACATTTTGTACTTATTGGTTGAGACTCTTTTTTCTTTTCAACTAATGTTCTTATTTTTTCTAGTGGAGCACTTTTAAATCTTGCATTTTCTACTTCGATAATTGCGCCTAAAATTATTCCATGCTTTTTTGAAAATACAGATGTTCTATATCCAAACTTACAATCTTCTTTTTTTAGAAGTATTAAATCATCAAGTGGATCTAAGTATAAAACATTTTTTATAATATCAGATATTGAACTATTATATGCTCCTGCATTCATATATATAGCTCCACCAATCGTTCCGGGTATAACACTCAAGAACTCGGCATTTGTATAACCCTTTTCTGAAAGCATAAATGAAGCTTTACTAGAATTTATTCCCGCTGGAATAAAAAACATTTTTTCATTTATTTTACAAATTTTATTAATCTCTTTTAAACTTATAAATACTTCTTTAAAATATCGATCATTAATAAGTAAATTAGTGCCTTTACCTATTACATAATAAGCAAAATTTTCTTCTTTTAACTTTTTTATAAACAATCTTAGGCTCATTATATCTTTGGGATAAAATAAAAGTGAACATGTTCCACCTACATTTAGGGATGTATGTTTTTTTAAAGATTCATTTATTATATATCTTCCTAAAGAATTGTTTTCAATATACTCTATTATTCTATTGATACTAATCTTTCCCTTCTATAATATTAATAATCTTGTTCATTGAATGAAGCTTTTTATAATTATTAATATTTGAAATATATTCTTTATAATTTCTTTTTATTCTATTTATTATTCTAACTATATCATCAACCGATTCAACTATTTCTCCTAGATTCATTCTCTTTATCTCAAGTGCATTAAAATATTGATGATTGTCTTTTACATTTTTAGAAGGAATAAGAATAGGAATTGTATTTGTTGATAGTGCTTCAAATATTGTTGATGATCCTGCCCTTGAAATTACATATGTTGCTTCTTTTAATTCATCAATTAAATTATTTGAAAAAGGTAGTATTTTAACATTATTATTACTAATTTCTTTTTTTACATTTTCATAATATTTCTTACCTGTTACAAGTGTAATATCATAGTTATCTAAGTAGTGGTTATTAATTAATTCAATTGCAATATCATTTACTTCTTTAGCCCCATTTGAGCCTGATGTTATAATAATTTTATTTTGTTTTTTTGTGCATTTACCTTCAGTACTAAACAATACTGGATTTGATACAACACACTTTTTATTATTGAATCTTTCTTTTAAATCAATATCAAACGTTAAAAGAATTTTATCTGCGTTTTTTAATGATACTTTATTTGCAAATCCCATTATTTTATTTTGTTCATGAATTATTTTTTTGCAGTTCTTAAGTTTGCAAAGCATCGCAATTCCACTAATATATCCACCCATTCCAATTACTAAATCAATGCGTTCTTCTTTTAGTATTTTTAAAATATGTGTTCTTGCATACATCGCTTTGGTAAGTGTTACAATGTTTTTTATTA
>CAJGCS010000033.1 GCA_904501965.1 uncultured Bacilli bacterium
TATTAATTTTACAATATGAATCATTCATAGTGTATGCAGAAAAATATGGTGATTTTGATAGCAATCCTTATCATATGACACTAGAAAGAATGCATTTCAATATTAAATATCGCTTTGGACAATACTATAAAATTATCGATGTTGAGAAAAATGATATTGTCGGAGGTATATTTGGGTTTGATTTGGATCAACCAAATGTAATGAAAATAGCTCAATTTTATCTTAAAGATGAATATCGTTCTAAAGGATATGGACATAAAATAATAGATGAGTTTATGGAGAAAAACCCTCAAGTAAAAACATGGTATGTTGATACAATTTTACAAGAGGAATATAATGTTGAGTTTTATAAAAAAGTTGGCTTTGAAATAATAGATGAAGAGGAAGAACACGAAGGATTAACATTTGTAACATTAATAAAAAAGGTTAAGTAGGTGGATTATGAGTAAGATAATTTATGTTGCAGGCGGATGCTTTTGGGGTATTGAAAAGTACTTTCAAATGGTTAAAGGAATTACATTTACAGAATGCGGATATGCTAATGGTAATATTGAAAATCCTAAATATGAAGAACTGAAAAAAGGAATTGCAACCCATGCAGAAGTTGTAAAGCTTGAATATGATGATGGGAAAATATCGCTTAATAACATTTTAGAACATTTCTTCGAACTTGTTAATCCATTCACATTAAATGAGCAAGGAATCGATAAAGGAATACAATATCGATCAGGTATTTATTGTATTAATGATGAAGATTTTAAAGAGGCAAAAGCCTTCTTCGAACATATGCAAACATTCTTTGAAGAAAAGATTGTTGTTTCGGTTGAACCACTTCAAAATTATTATCGTGCAGAAGAATATCATCAAGATTATTATAATAAAAAACCTGAGTGTTTAGAAAGCTGTCCTTTATTTAAAAAATCATAATATTTGTAAGCAATATTGCTTGAAAAATATACAAATTGTGGTATAATAATTAATGGCAAAAAATACTCATAAAAGTTGAACATACCGTCTAGTGCATATTTGTGGCGGGGTGTAGTGATACTTTTAGCGGCCAAAAACAAAATAAAATAGAAAAGAGGAAAATTAAAATGTCAGTAATTACAATGAAACAATTACTAGAAGCTGGTGTTCATTTCGGTCATCATACTCGCCGTTGGAACCCTAAAATGAAAGAGTATATTTTTGGAGAAAGAAATGGTGTTTATATCATTGACCTTCAAAAAACAGCTGATAAGATTGAAGAAGCTTATGCAGCAATGGTAGATATCGTACGTAATAATAACAAAGTATTATTCGTTGGTACTAGAAAACAAATCCAAGATATTATTAAAGAAGAAGCACAACGTGCTGGCCAATACTACGTTGATAAACGTTGGTTAGGTGGTACAATGACTAACTTCAAAACTATCCGTAAATCAATTGCTAAATTATACAGAATTGAAGAAATGGAAAAAGATGGTACTTTTGATAAATTACCTAAAAAAGAAGTTATCGCTTTAAAGAAAGAACAAGTTAAATTAGAAGGTTTCTTTGGTGGTATTAAAGAAATGCAACAAACTCCTGGTGCATTATTCGTAGTAGATCCAAAGACTGAACATAATGCTGTTGCAGAAGCTCGTAAATTACACATCCCAGTATTCGGTTTAGTAGATACTAACTGTGATCCAGATGACGTTGATTATGTAATTCCTGCAAACGATGACGGTGTTAGAGCTGTTAGATTAATCGTTGGTGTAATGGCTAACGCTGTACTTGAAGGTTTAGGCGAAGCTGTTGAACCTTATGCACTTCCTGAAGAAGAAAAAACTGAAGAACAAAAAGCTCCAAGACAACCTAGAGGTCAAAAACCTCAAAGAGCTCCAAGAGCACCTAAAGCTGAAGCACAACCTGCAGCTGAAGAAGCACAACCAGTAGCTGAAGAAGCACCAGTTGAAGCTGCTCCAGTTGAAGCTGCACCAGTTGAAGAAGCTCCAAAAGCAAAAAGAGCTCCAAGAGCAAAAAAAGTAGAAGCTGAAGCTGCACCTGCAGAAGAAGCACCAAAAGCAAAAAGAGCTCCAAGAGCTAAAAAAGTAGAAGCTGAAGCTGCACCTGCAGAAGAAGCACCAAAAGCAAAAAGAGCTCCAAGAGCTAAAAAAGCTGAAGCTCAAGAAGCTGCTGAATAATTAAAATTTTAAGGAGATAATTAATAATGATTACTGCTGCATTAGTAAAAGAATTAAGAGAAAAAACTGGCGCTGGTATGATGGACTGCAAAAAAGCATTACAAGAATGTAACGCAGATTTACAAGCAGCTGTTGACTGGTTAAGAGAAAAAGGTATTGCTAAAGCTGCTAAAAAAGCAGAACGTATTGCTGCTGAAGGTTTATGTGAAGTAGCAGTTAATGGTAATACTGCATATGTATTTGAATTAAATGCTGAAACTGACTTCGTTGCTAAAAACGAAAAATTCATCAAAATCTTAGAACAAATTTCTCAAATTTGTGTTGAAAATAACTGTCAAACAGTTGAAGAAATTTTAGCTGCTACACTTGAAGGACAAACTGGTAATGATATCATCGTTGCTGCTACAGCTACAATCGGTGAAAAAATTAGTTTACGTCGTTTAGCTGTTGTTAACAAAGCTGATGATGAAGTATTTGGTATTTACAAACACAATGGTGGTAAAATCCTTGTTGTTTCTGTAATCAAAGGAACTGATGCATCTGTTGCAAAAGATATTTGCATGCACGTTGCAATGTACAACCCTCGTTACTTAGATGAAACTCAAGTTGATCCAGAAGTTATCGAACACGAAAGAAAAGTTTTAGTTGCTGAAGCTAAACAACAAAATCCTGATAAACCAGAAGCTATTTTAGAAAAAATGGTTGAAGGCCGTATCCGTAAATTCAAAAAAGAAATTTGCTTAGTTGACCAAGCATTCGTTAAAGATCCAAGTGTAAGTGTTGCTCAATATTTAGCAAGCAAAAACACTCAAGCTGTTGCTTACTTACGTTATGAAGTTGGCGAAGGTATGGAAAAACGTAACGAAGACTTCGCTGCAGAAGTTGCTGCTGCTGCCGCTGCTGCTGCAAAACACTAATTAAGCTAAAAAAATAAGGAGGCATCATGAAACGTGTAGTTTTAAAAATAAGTGGTGAAGCTCTTGCTAATCAAGGTGGTTGTGGTATTAATCCAAAATATATTAGCAAAATAGCTTTAGAGATTAAAACATTACATGACAAAGGCGCACAAATCGGTATTGTTAACGGTGCTGGTAATATGTGGCGTGGTCGTGATGCAAAAGAATATGGGATGCCTAGAACACATGCTGACTATATGGGTATGTTAGGCACAGTATTTAATAGCTTAGCTTTACAAAGTGCCCTTGAAAATTTAGGCCTTGAAGTAAAAGTTATGTCTGCTTTATCTGTTCCAGCTGTTGCTGAAGATTATAATTCTAAACGTGCAAAAGCATATTTAGAAGAAAATAAAATTGTAATATTTGCTGGAGGAACTGGAAGTCCATTTTTCTCAACTGACACAACAGCTGCTTTAAGAGCTGCTGAAGTAAATGCTGAGTATATCCTAATGGCGAAAAACGGGGTAGATGGTGTTTATGATTCTGACCCTAGAAAAAATAAAGATGCTAAAAGATATTCACACCTTACATTTGATGACTTAGTAAATCAACATTTACAAGTAATGGACTTAACTGCTGCTACACTTTGTAGCGAAAATGATATTAAGATTGTCGTATTTGATATGAATGTTGAAGGAAACATTTCTAAAGTATATGAAGATCATAGTATCGGAACATTAATCGAAAAATAGGAGAAAAAACATGCCTCAACAAATTATTAGTCAATGCGAAAGCAAAATGCAAAAAGATATTGAATTCTTAAAAAAAGATTTTGCTACTATTAGAACAGGAAAAGCTAATCCAAATATCTTAAATGGTATTTCTGTTGAATATTATGGTGTTCCTACACCTATTAACCAAATTGCAAGTGTTTCTGTTCCAGAACCACAAGCTATTGTTATTAAACCTTACGATAAGTCAATTTTAAAAGCAATTGAAAAAGCTATTCAAACAGCTGATTTAGGATTTAACCCTCTTAACAATGGTGAAATCGTTAGAATCCCTATTCCTGCTTTAACAGAACAAACTCGTAAAGAATTAGTAAAAGATGCTAAAAAAGTTTCTGAAAATCATAAAGTTGTTATTAGAAATTTACGTCGTGATGCAATGGAACAACTTAAAAAATTAGAAAAAGACAGTTTAATTTCTGAAGATGAATTAAAGAGAAATTCAGATAAAGTTCAAAAAATAACTGATCAATACATTGCAAAAATTGACGCTGAAACTAAAGCAAAAGAACAAGACATTATGTCAATTTAATAAGTATAATTAATTCACCCGTATTCGGGTGAATTTTTTCATTTATATAAGGTAATGTAAAACCCATTACTTGCAAAAATGCATAAAAAATGATATATTATGTCTATAATTAGATAATTTGAGGGTATCTTATGAGTGTACAAAAATTAATAGAAACAAGACTTTCCAAGTTAAGTGACAATGGAAATACCATTAAAGCTTATTTTGATATTGTTCATGATGATGATCAAGTGTTATTTTGTGAGATTGTTAGTAATGATAATATTAATCGTTTAACTTATAAAGATGTAAAAGAATACTCTTATAAAATGGGAAGTTATTTCGAAGAACTTTTAAAAGATGTACCAAAATCTGCTTTTGTTGGTTTAATGATGGAAAATCGTCTTGAGTTTATCACTTGTTTTTATGGTCTTTTAATGGCTGGTTATAAACCAATGCTTTTTAATGTAAAACTTAGTAAAGAACTTAATGATGAAATTATTGAAAGAATTAATATTAAATATATTATTGCAGATAAAGACTATAATGTAAATGCACAAATTGTTAATATTTCTTCTTTTGACTATAGTAGTATTAAAAATATTAAAAATGAATTTAGTTGGGAAGATGAATTTGCAATATCAACTTCTGCTACTTCGCTTAACATTAAAATTTGTGTTTATGATGGCGCATCTATTTGTGAACAAATTAATAATATGAAAGGTATTTTTAAAACAAATAGTATTATTGGTACAGGATATAAAGGGCAAATTAAACATTTAGCTTTTCTTCCTTTGTATCATATCTTCGGACTAATGGCTGAATATTTTTGGTTTATATTAATTAAATCAAGTTTTGTTTTCTTAACAGAACCAACAAGCGAAAACATGATTAAAGCAATAAGAGAACAAAAAATAACACATATTTTTGCGGTACCACTTTTATGGAATGCAATCTATAAAAAAGTAATAAAAGAAGTTGAGTCAAAAGATGCTAAAACTAAAGAAAAATTCTATAGTGGTATAAATATTAGTTTAACTCTTCAATCAACTATTCCTGGAGCTGGTATTAAGCTTGCAAGACATTTATTTAAAGATGTTCGTGCAAAATTATTTGGTGAATCACCAACATTCTTAGTATCTGGTGGATCTGATATTCCAGAAGAGACAATAAAAATAATGAATGGTCTTGGATACCAATTATTTAATGGTTATGGCATGAGTGAAATTGGTATAACATCAGTTGAACTTTCATCAAAAGCTAGTCAAAGAATAAAGGCATCAATTGGTAAACCTTTTGATAAAGTAGAATATAAGATTAGTGAAGAAGGAAATTTACTTGTAAAAAGTAAAGGATTATGTAAAAGAATTATTACTAAAACAAGCGATGAATTAATTAATAAAGATGAATACTTTAATACAGGCGACTTTGCAAAAGTTGTTGATGGAAGTTATTATGTTCTTGGTAGAAGTGATGATGTTGTATTAACAGAAAATGGAGAAAAGATTAATCCAAACTTAATCGAAAAAGAACTAAACATTCCATACGTAGATAAATACTCAGTTCTTGGTATTAAAAAAGGTGATAAAGAATATTTATCACTGTTACTAGAATTAGATAAATCAATTGATCAAGATAAAATTTATAGATTAATTAGCAGTGTTTCAGAAAATTTAAAATACATTGAAGAATATAATTATCATATTGAAAAAGTTTATTATACATATGATAAATTAACTACACCTTCAATGATTAAAATATCAAGAAAAGCAATAGTTAAATGGATTAGCGAAGGTAGTATGACAATTCATGAACTAAATGAACTAAAAACACTTACTGATCAAAGTTTAACTTTAGAACAAATAGAATTAGCTAAAATAGTTACTAATATTTTCAAAGAAACACTTGATTTATGTTTAGAAGATATAAAACTTGAAAGCCATTTTGTTTTTGATTTGGGTGGAACAAGTTTAGATTATTTAACATTATTATCAAAATTAAATGAGGAATTTAATATTGAATTTAATAGTAATGGTGAAAACTGTAATACAGTAATCGAATTTACTAATTATATTATTTCTCATAAAAACCGAGGGTAAATTATGAAAAAAAGATATATGACTTTAGATAAAAAATGGAAAGAAATATTATTTGCGTTATCTGGATTTGGTCCAAACTTATTAATGGTATTAATGGGCGGATATTTTACTAATGGCCTAGAACCAAACAAATTCGAACCAGGAAGTTTAAAATTATTTGAATCAGTAGGTTCAGCTGCATTAATTCTACCTCTTATTTTCCCAGTAATTTGGTTTATAGCAAAAGCATTTGATGGAATTGTAGACGTTCCTCTTGCTCACCTTACAGATAGCTTAAAAACAAAATGGGGTAAAAGAAGACCTTTAATTGCAATAAGCTTTATTCCAATGGTATTATCATATGCATGTTGTTGGATACCAATTGCAGGAGCTCCATCTGCTGATGGAGGAACAACTGTTCAAATTATCAATACAATTTGGATTTGTTTCTGGGCGTTTATTTTCTTTACAACATATACTTTATCTTTAATCTCTTTCTATGGTAGTTTATCTACAGTTTGTTATGATGATTCACAAAGATTAAGAGTATCAAGTTTCAAATCAGTTTTTGATACAATTTCTTATGCTATCGTATATGCTTTAGTACCGCTTTTATTAGATGTTACTGGTTTACATATTGATAAGTTTTCACTTTGTATGCTTCCTTTAATGATTACAATGTTAATACCATTATTTATTATTAAAGAAGGCGACAAATTTGAGAAGAAAGCAATTGCAGAAGGATATGATGTTGTTCCACTTTCTGAAGAAAAACCTGTTAAAATGTGGGAAAGTATAAAACTTACATTCACTAATAAACCATTCTTAAAATGGTGTGTTGTTAACTGTTGTTCGTTCTTTGGTCTTCAAATGTTCTTATCAGCAATGAATCCATTAATTGAAGAATGTATGGGGTTAACTGAAGGATATATGGCTACTATTCTTAATACATGTGCGTTTGCACCGGTTCCGCTAATGCTTTACTTATTTAATAAATTAAAAGCAAAAAAAGGAATTAGATTTGCATATCAAACATGTTTATTGAGCTTTGCAATTTGTATATTATCATTTATTTTAGGAAGTGATTTTGTACTTGGAACAAGCGAATCAGTAATTCCAATTAAACTTGTTATTGGTATTATTGGTGGTATTGTTGGTTCTTGGGCAATTGGATCATTCTTTATGATGCCTTATTTAATTCCTGCTCAAATTTCATCTGTTGAAGAAAAATTAACAGGTAAAAACCATTCTGCAATGTATTTTGCAGGTCAAGCTCTAACTACATCGATAATTGGTGCTCTAGCAACGTCATTATATCTTGTAATTAGTAAATTATTTATTACTAATCAAGGATTTAAATTCCATTTTATACCTGATGGCGATTTCACATATGATATAAATCCAAGTGATTTAGCTGCTAAGTTCTTTAATGTTCCTGTTGAGAACGTATTTAATTTTGGTAATTTACTTGTTCCTATTTTTGTTGCAGTATTCTGTATCATTGGATTTATTGTCGCATTCTTTATGCCTAAAAACTTCTCACCAAAAGAAGTTGCAAAAGAATTAAAACTTGAAAAAGAATATGAAGAACACAAAGACTTATTCCCTGAAGAAGATAAAAAACCATACGAAGCTGAAAGTAATATAGTTAATATAGGTTTATTTGTTTTAACTGGTGGTATATTCGGTTTCTTCTGGCAATATGGTGTGTTAAAGAGTATTAAATCTATTACTAACTTTAAACTAGTTCCACTTCACTTTATCATTGGTTTATTATTCTTCCCTTATACAGGTATTGCACTATTCCTTGCAAGCAAAAAGTTCTATAAAGTATGTGCTGAGAAGAATGTTAAATGTGCTAATTTAAGTGTTTTACATTTAATTTTAGGTTTAATTGGACTTAATTTTGTTTCACTAATCATTTTACAACATCAACTAAATAAATTACATGGTAACTTATAATGAATAAACTCGTTGCATGGTTTGTAAAAGTTACAGGTTTTTTACCACAATTAATCTTCTTTAAAAAGAAGATATATTATCAAAATAAAAAAGTACAAGGAAGAAAAATTAAAGGCGGTGCAATTGTTGCATCAAATCATAATTCACTCCTTGACTTTGCATTACTAATGTATGTCTTTATGCAAAGAGATATGTATACACTAGTTGCAGAGGTAATGTTTCAAAAGAATGTTTTCTTATCATGGCTTTTAAAAAGAATAGGATGTATTAGAGTAGATCGTTTTAAATCTGATACAAGTTCCCTAAATGTAGCTATAAAGAAACTTAGAAAAGGAAAAGTGGTTGAGATATTTCCTGAAGGTAGACTTCCTCTAAAACATGAAAAAGGTTTATTACCTTTTAAAACGGGTGCTGTACATTTAGCTTTAAAAAGTAATACCCCTATAATTCCAGTTTACTTAGATGGTAAATATGGGAAAAAACAGAGTGCTGGTGTAATGATAGGTGAACCTATTGATGTTTGTAAAATGTATAATCCTTTAAAAACAGAAAAAGAAAATGTTGATGAACTTACAGAATATTTAAAAAATGCAATCAAAGCCTTAGGAGAAAAATTAAATGAAGTTAAAGAAAAAAAATAAATTTTCTTCTATCTTTGATTTGAGATATTTATTCTACGATTTTGTTAAACTTACTGGTGTTTTCCCAGCAATGTTATATACAAGAGTAAAAAAATATCATTATCTTAAGAAAAAACAAAAGAAGTTGTTTAAAGGTCCTGTAATTGTAATCTGTAATCACATTGATTATTTCGATGTTATTGCCTTACTTACAACATTTTGGTTTAGACGTATTAGCTTTGTATGTAAAAAAGAATTATTTGAACCATTCTTTGGGAAAATATTCTTTCATGGAGTTCAATCAATTTCTATTAACAACAAAGATGTTGACATTAAAACATTTAAACAAGCGATAGATGTACTTTCTCGAGGACATTTGCTAGGAATTTTTCCTGAAGGACATGTCAAAACACAAGAGGGGTTAGATAAATTTAAATCAGGTGCAGTACTTTTATCTTATCTAACAGGAGTACCTATTGTTAGTTTGTACTTACAAGAACAAGAAAAAAGACATGAACGTCGTAGAGTTATTATTGGTAGAAAGTTTGATGTAAGAAACATGATACCAAATGAAAATGCAAGTGTTGAAGATTTTGACAAGATTACAAAAATGATTTATGATCATGAAAATGATTTAAAAGAAGATTTAGAAAAACAACTTTCTAAGGAATACTAATATGCAAGAAGATATTAAAAAGAAAATATTAGAGATTTATAACATAGTTTCAAACAAAAACATTGATATTAGTAAAACAAGTAAAAATGCTTTACTTATTTCAGACCTTGGAATGAATTCAATAAGCTTTGTCTATTGGATTTTAAAGATAGAAGAAGAATTTAATATTGAGATAGAATCATTAGCATATTCAGAATTAAAAACACTTGAAGATTTAATAAATTTAATAATTTCAAAATTAGACTAGATAGAATCTATTATGGCTTGTAAAAACCTGTAGAATCAGTTATGGTCAATTAAACAGGGATATAAAATTAATAATAAAATATACACTAACGTTAACTATTTAGTTAACGTTTTTTAATTATATTTATAGTAAATCTAATATAATATGAGTAATTTGTTTTTTTAGTGGTAATTTTTTCAAAAATATAGTATAATAAATAAAGGTGTATATTTATGATTGAACTATTATTACAAATTGATAAATCAAAGTTACCTAAGCATATTGCAATTATTTTAGATGGTAATGGCAGATGGGCAAAAAATAGACTAATGCCAAGAA
>CAJGCS010000034.1 GCA_904501965.1 uncultured Bacilli bacterium
AGTAATCTTTCCGGCCATATCATAATCAAGTACATATGATAATGGGAAAAGAATTACACATAGTATTCTTAATACTAACATAATAATTGTTTTAATTTTATAACGTTTGCTTTTCATATGTCGCCCCTAAATAATTATGCTATATATTTATATTTTATCACAAAATAAAGGAAAATGCTTAAAAGATGTTTTTAAAAAATGTTGCAATAAAGTAATTACAAATCAAAAAAATGTTATAATATAGTTGTAAGATAAAAATATATAAAAAGAGGTATCTATGAAACAAATAAGAGAAAGTGAATTCCAAAGTGAAGTATTAGAATTTGAAGGTATTGTTATTGTTGATGTATTTACTGAGTGGTGTGGTTATTGTCATATGCTTGCACCAGAACTTGAAGAAGCAGAAGAAGCTTTACCAGAATTAAAAGTTGTAAAGATTGACGCTGAAAAAACAGTAAACTTTGCTCATGACTATAACATTCAATTTTATCCTGAAATGTTAATTTTCAAAAATGGCCAACTTGTTGGTAACATTGATGGTTATGTAAAAAGTGATGTAATCATTGAAAAAATTAAGGAGTACATGTAATGAAAGGATATCGATTAAATCCTAATCGTGAATTTGTTAATCGAATTATTGAAGGTGTACAAAGAAAAGAAGGACATTGTCCTTGCCGAAAAGATGTAAGTGAAGAAACATTATGTCCTTGTGATGAATTTATAACTACAGGAATTTGTCGTTGTGGTTTATTTATTAAGGAAGAAGATGTAGAAAAATTCTTACCAAAAGAAGCCAAAAATGAAAAGAAAGATGAAACTAATTAGTTTCATCTTTTTGTTGTTTCTTTTTAGATTCTTTATTTTTAATTTTTTCCTCTTTTAAAAGTTTTTCTTGTTCATTAAGTTCAGTTGTATGTTTTTCATTAATAATATTAATTAGTTTATCTGCAATAATTTTTTGAATTTCTGCATGTACGGCTAAATGAACAATATAAAGTTTAACTGAATTAATTAGCTCTTCATCACTATCTTCTTGGATATTTTGAAGTGCATCTGTAAGTTTTTCAGTTTCTTTATTTAAAAGAGATTTATGAACTGTAGTGAAAAGTTCATATAGTTCCTTTTTATCCTTTGTTTGACTGTTTAGTAATTCTTCTATATTTGAAATACTTAAGATTTGTTTAATTGAACTAATAATAAAAAGCTTACTTAAGTGTTCACTATTATATTTCTTGTGACTTGGCGCTGGAAGAAGTGATCCTTTAACATAGTTATTAATCATTGAAGTTGTTAAAAGCTTATCGTCAGAATTTACTTTTAAAGGGGTTAATTCTCTATCGAGAAAAGTAATTACTTGGTCCATGTATAAGTCAATATTTGGCAATTTATCCCAAAGAGGGAATTCAAAATTTTCAAGTTCAGTTGTTATTTTCTTTAAATCATCTTTCATAAGACACCTCAATACTATTATATCATAATAGTATGTAAAAGACAAATAAAATAGTTTTGAAAACTTAAATTCTTTTCACTTAAAACGCTTGACAAAATATATAAAAAGAGATATAATGGTTTTGAAAACTAGATGAAATGTTTTTGAAAGCGTAGGTGAAAAGACATGGAAAATAAATATTTAATATCTATCGATTATGGTTGTGATTTAAGTATGAAAGAATGTATTAAAAATAATATTATTCCTATTCAATTATCTTATGTTATAGACGATACTTTGTTGAAAGATAATTTAGATGAAAAAGAATATATTAAGATTTATAAAAAGGTTAGAAAAGGAAAAAAAACGTCAATAATATCAACCAATATATATGTTTATTTAGACTTTTTCTATAATCTACTGAAGAAAAATAAAAACATTCTTCATATTTGCGAAGGTAATCTTGAATCAAATAACTATAAATGGGCAAACTTTGCAAAAGAAGTTTTGAAAGAAGAATATAATGATTTAAATATAGTAATAATAAATTCTAATTCTTTATCTCTTGGAGCAGGAATGCTTGCCTTAGAAGCTTCGAAAAAAAGAAGTGAAGATGTATCCTTAGAAGATGTATCTACTTGGATTTTAGAAAATGCTAAAAATGTAAATTCAATCTTTGCAAGTCATAAAGCAAAAAACCATGTTATTGAAAATGGTCTAAATAAAATGTTATCCAAAAAAACAATATTAAAATTAAAAGCTAATGGTGATTTAGAATTAGCTAACGGTACAAGCTTTAATGATTTATATAGCTTTCTTAAAAGTGGCATTATAAATAGTGACAACTCATTTAAAAATCAAACACTGTATATTAGTCATAGTGATAATATTAAAGATGCCAAAGTTTGTGGAGAGAAAATTAAAGAAGAACTTGGATTTAAAAATGTATATTATAGCTATATGGGACCAAGTGTTATAAGTAATATAGGAACTAATTTCTTAGCCTTATTTTTCTTTAAAGATAAATGTATCTAACCTACAATTTTGTAGGTTTTTCTTTTTTCTTCATCCTTGCGTTTTATTAATTCATTTGATATAATATAAGAAAAGAAGTGAAAATGGGTGAATAAAATGATTATTTTAGTAGATATAGGTAATACAAACATTGTAATTGGACTTGCGAAAGACAATAAAATTATTGATACATTTAGAATGTCAACTGATACATCTTTAACAGTTGATGAATATGCAGGTAAATTAAAAGGTTTTGGAATAGATAAAAACAATATTAAAGGTGTTGCAATCTCTTCAGTTGTTCCTCAATTAGATCATGTTTTTGAAAACTTATTTTTTAAATATTATGATAAAAGAGCATTAGTGGTAGGGGCAGGAATTAAGAGTGGTCTTAAACTAAAAATTGATAATCAAAAGCAATTAGGGGCAGATTTGCTTTGTGATTGTGTTGGCGCATATGAAAAATATCCTGGAGATTTACTTGTTGTTGACCTTGGAACTGCAACAAAATTACTTGCTGTAAATAAAAATAAAGAATACTTAGGTGGTGCAATCGCTCCTGGAATCATAAGTTCTTTAAATAGTTTAGTAGCTTCAGCAGCAAAACTATCAAGTATAAATCTTGCAATTCCACCAAAAACAATTGAAACAGAAACAACTAGATGCATCCAAAGTGGTGCTTTAGTAGGCCATGCTTGTATGATAAATGGGCTTTTATCAAAGATGAAAAAAGAACTAAATTCCGAAAATATAAGCGTAATTTTAACTGGTGGCATGTCTTATATAGTAAAAGATCTTTTAGATCATGAATACTTTTATGAGCCAAATATCTTACTTGAAGGATTGCTTGTTATATATAATAAAAATAATTAACATACCTTTTGCATATACTTTAGTGGTGATAAAATGAAAGAAAATAGACCACTAATGTTTATTGAAAATATTAAAAATGATATTATTACGACACCTAATCAAGAGTATTTTGACTCTCGAAATACGTCTAAAGCAAACAAAAATGAATTATCTTCTGAAGAAAAAAACCTTGAAAAAGATAAGTTTTTGTTCTTAGAAAAATGCTATAAAGCACAAAAAGTAGGTATAAATATTACCATAAATTTAGAACTAGTTTCTAAAGATACCATTACTGGAATTGTTAAAAATCTCTCAAACACTGATGCGTTAGTAGATGATGTTTGCATAAAACTTAGTGAAATTTTAAATATAAAAATAATAAAAACAGAAATAATATAGGAAAAAATCATTAAGCAAGAAATTAAAAAGAGCGCCGTATTTCGGCGCTTTTTTAAAAGTTTCAATGTTTTTTAGGGATATGTAGCTGCTTTATAAGCAGCTACATATATTATGCTTCAACCAAACAGCTGCAGTTTTGGAAGTTACAATTAATCGGATCAAAGCATTGAAGACAACAAATACAATTAATATTAACAACAACAGTAAAGTTAGTACATGTTAATACACCTTCATCAAGAACAAGTAGTCTTAATACTACTGTATCATTTCCTCTTACATCCTCAACTCTGAAATATTGTGTTTGCGTTTCAGTTAAACCTAAATTTGCAAAGAAGATTGTGTTGTTAATATAAACTGAAATAGGTTTTGTATTATACATTGCAGTCATTAAGCAAGTTTCACATAGTGCAGTAACATTATTTGTTATTGCTTCTTTTTGCATTTGATCAATTCTTTTTAATAAACCTGCAATTGTATTAGCACCATTTGTTGTAGTCGTCATAATTGTTTGAGAGCAAGCCACTAAAAACACCTCACTTTCAATAGTATTGTATGTAAAATGTCTACTAATGTAGTGGGCTAGTGCTTGAATATATTTAAAATTAAAAAGATAATTCCAAGTGTAAATGCATAAAATGAAAAAACAAGAATAGTTCTTTTATTAATAATTTTATAAAATAAAATGATACTTATATAACTTATAACAAATGTTAATAAAAATACAATTATTAAAGAACTTATATTAAAACTATTAATTAGATTTGTAAAATCACTATCAATAATACTTAATGTAAGGCTGCCGATACTTGCGATAAGATAAAGAAAAAACGAAAAGTCCATTGTTACTTTTAATTTAGTGTTTTGTTTTATTCCCCCAAATAAAACACTACCACTTCTACTAACTCCTGGTATTATTGCTAGGCTTTGATATAAACCTATTACTAAGCTATCAATTATAGTAATTTCTTCTGTAAATATTTTCTTTTTCAATAACATTAAATAAATAATATAAAGCATAAGAGAAGTAGCAAGTAAAGAAATTGATATTGTAATTGTGCTTAAGAGATATTTATTAACAAAATCTTTAAATAAAAAACCTGTAATAATGATTGGAATACTTGCAATAAGTATTTTAAAAAGAAAAGATCTATTTAGATAGGGATAGTTTTTATTCTCTTTATTTGTGATTGAGGCTTTAACTAAAATAAAAATCTTTTTAGAAAAGAAACAAAATATCGCAATTGTAGATGCAAAATTAAGAAGTATTTCTAAACTAATAGAAGAATTGTTTAAGTTAAGAATATTGGTAAGTAAAAGCATATGGGCACTAGAAGAGATTGGTAAGGGTTCTGTTACTCCTTGAACAATACCTAGTAAGCAAAGTTTAATAAATTCTATTAAAGACATAGTATCACCATTTTATTATATGCAATAGCCCAAAATAATAAGAATATAAATATATATTTATTAGTTGAAAAAAAATAAGTAATATTGTATAATATGCTTAAAAGAAGGAGAATTAGTATTATGCGTTCTTTATTATCAAATGTTTTAATTAATTTTTTAGAAGGTACAGCTCAAGCACCTAATCCTGAAAATCAAGAATTTGACTGGACTCTTGCTTTATTAATTGCAATAGGATGTTTTGTAGTACCTGTTGTACTACTTTCTATATTTGTAATAATTAAAAAGATTATTAAAATCTTTAAGCGTAGTGGAAAGAAGAAAAAATCTAGTTTATCTAAAGATGCATTCCTAGCTTTATTTGGCAAAGACAATGTTATTTCAGTTGATACAGTTATGACAAGAGTAATTGTTGAAGTAAAAGATGTTGATTTAGTTAACTTAGAAGAACTAAAAAAACTAAATGTTGGTATTTTAATTACTGGTAATGTAATTAAATGCTCATCTGAAGCATACGCTGAGTTATTCAAGTAAGTAAAAGACCTATTGCCTGAATAGCAATAGGTTTTAATTATTTTAGGAGGAATTTTATGAATTTTAAAAATATTATTGAAGAAAATAAAGAGTTAATGTTAAAAACATTAAAAGAATTATTACAAATAAGAAGTGTATTAGATGAAGAAAATAAAACAGAAACTATGCCTTTTGGTAAAGGAATTGATGATGCACTTAACTATATGTTAGATGTTGCTAAAAAAGATGGTTTTGATACACTTAACTGCGATGGTTATGCAGGTCATATAACATATGGTGATAACGATAAATCAATTGTTGGTGTGCTATGTCACTTAGACGTTGTACCTGAAGGTAATAACTGGACATACCCACCATATGGTGCAACTATTGTAGGAGATAAAATTTATGCACGTGGAGCAATTGATGATAAAGGCCCTACTGTAGCTGCATACTATGCGTTAAAGTTTATAAAAGACGCTAATATTAAGCTTAAAAAACAAATTAGAATTATCCTTGGAACTGACGAAGAAACAGGTTGGAGAGGTGTAGCTCACTATTTTAGTAAACACCCTATGCCTGAGGTTGGCTTTGCACCTGATAGTAGTTTTCCTTTAATCTATGGTGAAAAAGGTAGAATGTCATATGATATTAGCATTAAACATCATGATGCATGTTTAGTTCAAAATGATATTGTTGTATCTATCAAAGGTGGAGAAAGATATAATGTTGTTTTAGATAGCGTTGATGCATATTTAAAGGTTGATTTATCTAAAGAATTCATGGAATATTTAGAAAAAAACAACTTAAGTGGTGATTGCTATAAAGAAAATGATTTATATAAATATGAGTTAAAAGGCGTTGCTGCTCATGCAATGGAACCTGAAAAAGGAAGAAATGCCGGAACTTATATGTGTGATTTCTTAAAAGACTACTCTAAAAATCCACTTGTTAATTATGTAGGAAAACTTCATCACTTAGATCATCATATGAAAAATCATAACCTTGATTACAATGATTATGAAATGGGTCCACTTACTTGTAATATTGGTATTATTGATATTACTAAAGATTCATCAAGAGTAACACTTGACTTAAGATATCCAGTTAGATATGATGCTTTAAAGTTTGATGAAGAATTAAGACATATTGTCGAAAAGCATGATTTAGTTATTACTGCATCAACTAATAAAGCGCCGCACTATGTTTCACCAAGTGATCCACTAGTTGTACTTTTAAATGAAGCATACGTAAAACATAGCGGTGATACAGTAAATAAACCATTTACAGTAGGTGGTGGAACTTACGCATCTATGATGCCAAAAGCAGTTGCATTCGGGCCAGAAATGCCAGATGAACCTCTACTTGCTCATCAAAGAGACGAATATTTCACATTATCTACATTCTATATGAGTGTTCTTATTTATATTGATGCAATCATTGCTTTAGGTGAACTTGATGCGTAGAAGAGGAGTTAAAAATCTTAGTACAAGAATTGTATCTCATCCCGAAGTATTAATTCAAAATCCAACTGATTACAAAGGAAAATGGAAAAGTTTATTTAAAAACGATAATCCAATTTATCTTGAAATTGGTATGGGTAAAGGTGACTTTATTTTAGAACTTGCAAGAAGAAATCCAAATATCAACTATATTGGACTTGAAAAATTTCCAAGCGTAATTGTTGTTGCTATGGATAAACTTGTTTTATCAAAACTACCAAATGTTATACTTGTATGTTTTGATGCAAGCAATCTAACAGAAATATTTGAAGACTCTGAAATCGATAAAATCTATTTAAATTTTAGTGACCCATGGCCAAAAGCACGTCATGCAAAACGTCGCTTAACTTCAAAGACTTTCTTAAATACTTATGAACAAATCTTGAAAAAAGGTGCTCATATTGAGTTTAAAACAGATAACAGAGGTTTATTTGAGTATAGTTTAATTTCATTAAATGAAAATAACTGGGAGTTTTTAAATTTAACTCTTGACCTTCATACTGACTATAACACAGAAGAAATCGCAAAAACAGAGTATGAAAAAAGATTTATAGCGCTTGGCCAACCAATATATTTTATTGAAACTAAGAAAAAGGAAAAATAATGAAAGCATATCTAGGAAGTAAAAACATAGTAAAAGTAAATGCAACTAAAGAAATACTAGAACCATTTGGTTATGAGGTAATTGGCGTTGATGTGGATTCTAAAGTATCAGCTCAACCAAAGTCTGACTTAGAAACAATAAATGGTGCTAAAAATAGAGCTTTAGCACTGCCAACAGATGGCATTCGTATTGGCCTTGAAGCTGGTATTGAAATGCTTGATGGCGATATGTATTTAACTAATTTTGGTGTTTTAATTGATTTAAAAGGTAATGTTTATAAAGCCGGTGGAACTAGAATTGTTCTTCCAAAAGAAATTGCAAATCTAATTTTAGTTGATAAACTTGAACTAAGTGATGCAATGGAAAAGTATTTTAATACACTTGATATCAAACATAAAAATGGTGCAATCGGTCACTTTACAAACGATTTAGTTGTAAGATGCGATATCTTTACACATATTGTTAAATTACTTTATGGACAATACTTATATCATGAAACAAACAAATAAATAATTTCGTATTATTAAAGAGGTATTATATGAAAGGTATAATCTTACTTGCAAATCACTTTGAAGATGTGGAAGCGATTTGTACAATCGATATGTTAAGAAGAGCAAAAATTGATATTGATCTTGTTAGTATAACTGGCAGCTTAAGTTTAACTACACAAAGTGGTTTGAAGATCACTACAGAAAAACTAATAGAAGAAGTTTTACTAGACGAATATGACTTCTTAGTTATTCCAGGTGGAAAAGCAATATTTGAAACACACATAAGTAGCGAGATTACAAAAAATGTTGTAAAACATTTCATTAATAAAAATCAACTTGTAAGTGCAATATGCGCTGCACCGATGGTTTTAAAAGACTATTTAGAAAATTCAAACTTCACATGTTTTCCAAGCTGTGAAACAAATATAAAAGGAAACTACACATCAAATAATGTTGAAGTAGTAAACAATATTATTACTTCAAAAGCAGCTGGAACAACATTTGATTTTGCTTATGAAATAATTAAATATTTAAAAGGGGAAACACTTGCAAAACAAGTGTTAGAAAATGTTTATTATAAATAGTCAATTGTAAGTAGACAAAGTTCTAGTATAACTAGATTAGAATATATTGATTATTTATTTAGATATTGATATAATATCTATAAATTAAAAAGGAGGTAAAGTTATGCAAAAAGATTTATTAAGACTAGAAGACGTTACTAAATACTATACTTCCTCAGGTGGCGTAGGTTTGGGGATACATAAAGTAAATCTTTCTTTCAACCTAGGTGAGTTTGTTGTTATTACTGGCTCATCTGGATCTGGTAAGACAACTCTTCTAAATGTTATAACAGGGATGGATACTTACGAAGAAGGTTCAATCTTTGTTGAAGGAGAAGATACAACTTACTATGGAAGATTAGATTATGAAAACTTCAGAAGAAAATATATAAGTTTTATATTTCAAAATTACAATCTAATTGATTCTTATACGGCATATCAAAATGTTGAACTTGCACTTATTGCACGTGGTATTCCAAAAAACGAAAGAAAAAAAGAAGTAGTAGATATCTTAAAAAAAGTTGGACTTGAAAAAAGAATGAACCACCGTGTAACAAGATTATCTGGTGGGGAAAAACAAAGAGTATCTATAGCAAGAGCTCTTTGTAGTGATGCTCCAATTATTGCATGTGATGAAATTACAGGTAACCTAGATATGGCAACTTCAATTGAAATAATTGAGTTACTAAAAAATTTAAGTAAAGGTAAGCTTGTCCTTCTTGTAAGCCACGATGTTAATGAAGCAATAGATTATGCAACACGTGTTATCGTAATGCATGATGGTTCAGTAGATAAAGACTATTCTGTAAGCCATGATGATGATATTTGTGAAGAGTGTTTAAAAGAAGAAATAAAACAAAAACTTCTTGTTCGTCCTGATGAAAATACATTATCATCAAAAGAAGTTGCAGAAAAAATCAAAGTTAAAAAATCAAAGAGAAATCCTTCAAAGCTAGAAGGCATACTTTCACTTATATTTGGTATTATGTCTATAGTGTTTGGTGATTTTATTTTGTCAATCATCACTTTTAAATTGTTCAAAAAATCACTATTTACTGAAGGAAGAAACTTAGGATTTGTTGCTAGAAGACTAGGGATTGCAGGAATTATTTTGTTTATTTTAAAGATTTTGCTTCTTATTGGTTTCATTATTTTTGTTGTTATCCTTTTCTTGTTAGGAGAAATTGAAATAATAAGGGAGGTGCAATAAAATGATTTGTAAGAAATGTGGAAAAGAAATTAT
>CAJGCS010000035.1 GCA_904501965.1 uncultured Bacilli bacterium
CAATTTATACATTGATGATATTTCAAATAAGATTAGTATTAAAGAAATTGTTGATGTTGCTGGTCAAATTAAATTTAAAGATGCAGATCATATAATTTCATTATTTAAAGAAGAAGGAATTAACTACGGTCCTTCTAAAGAAGTAATAACAACATTTAAGAATTTTATTGAATATGCTAAAATAAATAATGATAAGAAGACTTTAAAATATGTTCTAGAAATTGCTTCTAAACTAACTGATGATAATTATTTTTTAGAACAATTAAATAAACTACAGTAGGTGAATTATGACAAAAACAGAAAAAATTAAATTTGGATATCTTATCTCATTAACATTATCATTAATAGTAGGTGTAGTACTACTTGCTATTTTTATGCACACAAATGCAAGAAACGCTATTATAATTATTGATGTTTGCATTCTTGTATTTGGTGGTTTAGGTTTTGTTCTTTTACATAAATTTATTACAGTTTATGAATGCCCGAATTGTAAGAAAGAATTTAAAGCAAGTATTATTGATGTAATTATTGGCGAAGATAAAGGAGTAAATGTGGGAAAGAAAGTAACTTGTCCACATTGTAAGAAGAAAGACTATTCAAAAGTTATTAGAAAATAAA
Source organism: uncultured Bacilli bacterium (assembly GCA_904501965.1). Classification (GTDB taxonomy): domain Bacteria; phylum Bacillota_I; class Bacilli_A; order ML615J-28; family CAG-313; genus CAJGCS01. The sequence continues at coordinate 619 of CAJGCS010000035.1, forward strand.
AAGGCAATTTTTTGCCTTTTTTGTTTTTAAAAATATTAATTATTCTCTTGAAAAAATACATATTTAATAGTATAATAAATATGATACTGAGTCGCAAATTTTGAGGTGTTTTATGCAACAAATAATTAAAAAAGATTACTCAACAAAACAACGAAATATCATATTAGAAATATTTAAAAAAAATATTGACAAAAAGGTTACAGCTGATGAAATTATTCATACAATTAATAAAGATGAAAACATCATCAGTAAAGCCACAGTTTATAGAAACTTAGACTACCTTGCAAGTAAGGGTGTAATTAAAAAGATTAATGCCGATAATATTTCTTCATGTTATATATATAACAGTGATGAAAATGATGATAGTATTAATTTTTATTGTGACACATGTGGCGAAATTGTTCAGCTTAAATGTACATATATTGAACGCTTTAATAATAAATTACAAAAAGATTTTGATTGCACAATAGATAAATCTAAAACAGTATTACATGGTACATGCAATAAATGTAAGGAGTTAAGTAATGATTAAGAAATTAAAAAAATTATTCATTATTATGATTTTTTGTTGTTCATTACTAACGCTTTATAGTTGCTCAAAACCTACAACAGTTGATAAAGAAAAGTTTTCAATTGTAACGACTCTATATCCAAATTATGAATTTATAAATGCTATTTTAGAAGGCCAAAAAGAAATTGGTAAAGAAATAGAAGTTATATTAATAGTTCCCTATGGAACAGATTCACATAATTATGATCCAAGTGTTTCAGATTACATAACTATTAAAAATGCTGACTTGTTCATATATACAAGCGATGAAATGGAACCGTGGGTAAAAGGTCTTGGTTTAGAAAAAAGTAAAGTATTCAATATTTACGATGCGTTACTTGAATATCAAGACTTTGAAGAATTACAAAACCTACAAGCAGATGATGTAAATCATCACGAACACCAACATGATGATGGACACAATCATGATCATGGTCATGATGACTATAAAGAAAGTAATAATATTCTTGATGGAGTTTTGATTTGGTTAACTAACATTCTTTCATACATTTTCCCTCATAAGCACAATCATTCATATGATCCTCATTTTTGGACAAATATGCTTTATGCACAATATATGGTAGAAGTTATTTTTAATAAACTTGTAGAAGTGATTCCGGATCCGGATAACACAAAAGTAATGGAAATGGAAAAAAATAAAGATGCCTATATAAATCAACTAAGAATATTAGATGAAAAGTTTATGAAAGTATCAAATCATGCAAAAGATAAAACAATATTCTTTGGAAGCCCATTTGCATTTTATTACTTTACTCAAAGATATGAGCTTGACTATGTACTTACATATTCTACATGTTCTACAGAAATTGACCCATCATTAATTGTTGTTCTTGACGTAGTAGAGGAAATGAAACACCATAATGCAAAAGTTATTCTTTCAAAAGAGTTAACTTCAACAGATGCATGTGACAAGATTGCTGAATATACAGGTGCTATGGTGTTAGAACTTCATTCAGGTCATAATATTAGTTCTAAAGATGCCGGAAGTACAAGCTTTTTAAAGATAATGGAAAAGAATGTAGAAACTCTTGCAATCGCATTAAATGTAAATATTAATGAAATTATTCAGGAAGGAGGAGAAGCAGATGTTAATTAAATTTGATAATGTACAAATTGGCTATGTTAATAAAGTTATTTGTAACAATATTAATTTAGAAATAGAAGATGGTGATTACATTACTGTTTTTGGTGAAAACGGTAGTGGTAAAACAACTTTTCTTAAAACACTTGTTGGTATTATTCCAGAGTTAAAGGGGAAAATTATATACGATAAGTCAATTGATACAAAATCAATTGGATATTTACCTCAAAGTATAAATGTTCGTTCTGACTTCCCTGCATCAGCTTTTGAGATTGTTCTTTCTGGATGTATTAAAAGATTAAAATTTAGACCATTTTATACAAAGAAAGAAAAGGATTTTGCAAAAGAAGTAATGCAAATATTTAATATTTCAAGACTTGCAGGTAGACCATTTAGAGAATTATCAGGTGGACAACAACAACGTGTATTACTTGCACGTGCTTATTGTTCAATGAAAAAGATTTTAGTTCTTGATGAACCTTTTACTGGTCTTGATCCTTATTCTGTTAAACAGTTAATATTAACTCTTGATGAACTAAATAAACAAGGTATTACTATTATTATTGTATCTCACTTAGTTAGTGCTGCTTTAGAATGTTCTAAAAAGATTGTTAAAATTAGTAAAGATGAAACATTTGTAGGAACTCCTGAAGAATATAAGAGAAAGGAGGAAGAAGAATATGCTGCTGTTAGAAATGATATTGAATAATTTCGATAAGCTTATTTATCCTCTTGCAGTTGGTTGTTTACTTTCTTTAACTGCTTCTTTACTTGGTGTTGTACTTGTTTTAAAAAGATACTCAATGATAGGTGATGGTTTAAGTCATGTAACATTTGGGGTATTTGCAATAACACTAGGATTAGAATTTATTGATCCAGATTTGTCAGTATTTGTTGTTATTCCGATTGTTATTGTTGCAGCTTATTTCTTACTTCGTCTTGGTGAAAGTCAAAGAATAAAAGGAGATGCTGCTATTGGTTTAATATCAAGTGCTTTTCTTGCGATTGGGTATTTAGTTGGTTCACAAACAGGATTTACAAGAGATATCCAAAGTTATATGTTTGGTAGTATTGCTTTTGCTGGAGCTGATCAACTAATGATTATTGCTCCCATTGCAGTTATTGTTGTTGTATCATTTATCTTCTTATACAATAGAATATTTGCAGTAACATTTGATGAAAATTTTGCAAAGGCTATTGGTATTAATACTAGACTATACAATATGATTTTTGCTTGCTTTACAGCTGTTGTAATTGTTGTTGGTATTAAAATCATGGGATCATTGTTAATTTCAAGTATTATTATTCTTCCAGCTTTATCAGCTATGCAAGTATTTACAAAGTTTAAAAAAGTAATGATTGCATCTGCTCTTATGTCTGTTGGTTGTTTTGTTCTTGCTTTCTTCTTATTTATTAATTACTCATCTGGAGCATCAGTTGTAATTGTTAATTTAATATGCTTTGTCATTTGTGCAATAATTGGTGCGATTAGAAAGAAACTTGCAAGATAATGTATATATATAAAATAGCTACATTAGATGATTTAAATGAAATCATTGCAATGAAAAATGATGTTAAGAAAAAAGTAATTGAAGAAAATCTTCCAATTTGGCAAAACGGATATCCACAAGATGAACTTATTAAAGAAGATATAGAAAATGACTTTGGTAGAATAATTGTTGTAGATAATGAAATAGTATCTTTTGCAACCTATCATCCGGCATCTTATGAATATGATAATGGAACATTCCCATGTGATGATGTTATGAGTTTTGGTAGAGTAATGACAAAAGTTAATAAAACAAAACATGGCTATGCAAGTATATTAATTGATGAAATGATAAAGGAAACAAAAGAAAAAGGTTACCCTGGACTTGGAATATTAGTTGATAGCTTTAACAAAAAGGCACTTAGTATATATATAAAACATGGGTTTAGATATTTAAAAACATCATCTTTCCCTTGGGCTGTTTTAGATGTATACTATTTAGATTTTGATAATGAATGAAAAGTTAAAACTTGCAAAAGAAAAAATTCTAATAACTAATACCACAAGCAAGTCAATTGGTACTAAACAAGAAAAAACACTTCATCAAACAATTAAGTATTATTTAACGCTTAATGAAGAATGTCACGAAATAAAAGTGGATAAAAAGATTGTAGATATATATATCGATAATCAAATCTATGAAATACAAACTCAAGGTTTTGATAAGATGCGTGATAAACTTGAGACTTTGCTACCGAATCATAACCTTACAATTGTTTTTCCAATTGCTCATATAAAGACAATATATTTAACAAATGAATATGGAGAAATTGTAAGCATTAGAAAGTCACCTAAAAAACAATCTCCTTTTGAAATTTTTAAAGAACTATATAAAATAAAACAATATTTGTTATATGAAAATCTTCATCTTAAGATCATAATGTTTTTATCAGAAGAATATAGAGATATGGTTAAGAAAAAACACGCAAGATCAAAAGGATATAGAAGACTTGATCAAGTTGTTAGTGATATTGTATGTGAATATGATATATATGAAAAAGAAGACTTTAATACCTTACTTGACTCAATTAACTTACCATATGAATTTACAACAGCTGATATTAAAAAACTTACAAAAGTTTCAGTTAAAACAAGTGCGCTTGTTCTAAATATATTACTTTATTTAAATCTTGTAGAAAAAGTAGGAAGTAAAAATAAATATATACTATATAAAAGAAAAAACCAAAACGTTTAGGCGTTTTGGTCTTTTAAATTACTTAAAATAGCTTTTGAAAGTTGGTCTGCACAACTAGTGTTACGAGGACCACAAGTATTATTAGAAAGAATCATTGCTGCTGTTTTTGCATCTTGTCCTTCTAAAAGTTTAGATATTGCTGAAAGGTTACCAGGGCATCCACCAGTAAATTTAAGATTATAGATTTTGCCATCTTCACTTAGGTCAAAATTAATAACTTTACTACATACACCAGATGGAGTATATTCAATATGTTTTAAATTATTCATAATACACATCTCCTTTTGAAATATTATACTAATAAAATGAAATAATTGCAAAATTTTTGCATAAGGTGTATAATATACAAAGAATATATAGGAGGATTATTTATGCCATATTTTGATTTTGCTGCAACCACTAAGCCATCAAAAGAAGTATTAGATATGTATAATAAAGTAAATGACGAATATTGGTATAATATTTCAGGCCAGTATCGTCCTAGTGTTGTAGGCGCTAATCTTTTAGAAAAAGCATCATCACAAATAATGTCTGCACTTAATGTTAAAAATAAAAAGATAATTTTTACAAGCGGAGCAACTGAGGCTAATAACACAGCTATTTATGGTATTTGTAATAAATATATAGGACAAAATAAACATATCATTACAACAAGTATAGAACATGCATCTGTTCTTAATTGTTTTAAAAACCTAGAAGAAAAAGGGTTCGAAGTTACTTATTTAAAAGTTGATAAATCAGGCGTTATTGATTTAAATGAACTTGAAAATGCGATTAAGCCAAATACTATCTTCATATCAATAATGTGGGTTAATAATATTGTTGGTACTGTTATGCCAATTAAAGATATTATAAATATTGTAAAAAAATACCCAAGAATTAAACTTCATGTTGATGCAGTTCAAGGTATTGGAAAACTTGAGAATGATTTTGATTTTTCTGCTATCGATATGTTTACTCTAAGTGGTCATAAAATCCATGGTGTAAAAGGGGTTGGGGCACTTGTATTAAATAATAATATTGAACTTTCAACTTTAATTAAAGGCGGTCATCAACAAAATAATATGCGTGCTGGTACAGTTGATCTTGCATCAATTTTAGCATTTACAGTTGCTTTAAAAAATGCAATTAAAGCACAAGCAGTGACTTATAATTATGTACATGAATTATACATGCATTTATTTAATAGTATTAAAGATTTAAATTATTTATCATTAAATGTAAATAAAAAAGCATATTCACCATTTATATTAAGCATCACATTTAAAAATATTAAAGCAGAAACAGTAATGCATTTTTTAGAAAGATACGATATATATGTAGGAATTGGTTCTGCATGTAACGAAAAAACAAAAACAGTTGATCCTGTATTAGAATATATGCAAGATAAAAATCTTGCTATAAACACAATTAGGGTATCTTTTTCTAAGGATAATAAAAAAGAAGAAGTAGATTTATTAATTGAAAAAATAAAAGAGATTGGAGAAAAATAATGGAAGATCATATTCTTATAAGATATGGAGAACTTAGTTTAAAAAAGACAAATCGAAAACAATTTGTTACTAAAGTTACAAATCATATTAAACGTTCATTATCAGAGTATAAAAATTTAGAATTTGAATCTAGAGGTATGAGATTCTATGTAATTTTAAATAATACTCCAAGTAATAAAGTTATTGAAAAGTTAGAAAAAATACCAGGTGTTTATTCATTCAGTGTTGTTTCAAGAACAGCTTCTAATTTAGATGATATATGTAAACTTGCCGAAGAAATTGTAAGAAAAGAAATTGGCACAAATGCAACATTTAAAGTAGAAACAAATCGTGCTGATAAAACTTTTCCGATGGTATCACTTGATATATCAAAAGCTGTAAGTAGACATTTATTTATAAATATTCCTGGCTTAAAAGCAGATGTACATAAACCAGACTTTGTTCTTGATATTGATGTAAGAAACGAAGGAACTTTTATTTATACAAAAACTTATTATGGTATGGGAGGGCTTCCTGCAGGTTGTCTTGGTAAGACTGTATTAATGGTATCTGGTGGAATAGATAGTATTGTTGCAGGATACTTATCAATTAAAAAAGGCATGACAGTTGATGCAATCCACTTTGAATCATATCCATATACATCTGACTTAGCTTTACAAAAAGTAGTAGATTTACTAGAACAAATAAGTCCATATGCAGAATACTTAAATATTAATTTATTCGTAGTTCCTTTTACAAACATCCAAGAAGCAATCTATAAACACTGCCGTGATGATTATGGAATTACAATCATGAGAAGAATGATGTATCGTATAGCTGAAAGAATTGCAAAAGCTCGTGGAGCTTTAGCAATTATCAATGGAGAAAATATTGGACAAGTTGCAAGTCAAACATTAGAAAGCATTTCTGTTATTGAAAATGTTGTTGATATTCCAGTAATTAGACCACTTGCAATACTTGATAAAAAAGATATTATGGATATATCTAATCAAATAGGGACATATGAAATATCAATAAGACCATATGAAGATTGTTGTACAGTGTTTGTTCCAAAACACCCTGTAATTAAACCACTTATATCAATTGCAGAAAAAGAAGAAAGCAAATTTGAATATGCTCCTTTATTAGAAGAAGCTATTGCTAATACTAAACGTTTAGTTCTTCATAAAGATAAACATTATGATGCAATTAAAAAAGAATTTGTAAGTGAAGATGATTTAATTTAAGACAATATTTGCCATATATATTTGTACATAATTTTATTATTATCTGTCAATAATATTCTTGACAGGAGGTGAAGTTATGAGCAGAACATCAAATACTTCAAATAAGAAAAACACAACTGCTTCACAAGTAAATAATCAAATGAAATATGAAGTAGCTAGTGAATTAGGTGTTAACTTAGGCCCTGATGCAAGTTCACGTCAAAATGGTAAAGTTGGCGGCGAAATGACTCGTCGTTTAGTTAATATGGCTAAATCTAATTTAAATTCAAAATAACAAATAAATATGAAATTATGAAATAAGGATCAAAACATAAGGTTTTGATCTTTTTCATTAATACATATAAATTGTAAAATTAATAAAAAAATGGTAATATATACATAAGAGGTAGATATTATGAGAGTAATAAGATCAGTACAAAATGATAATGTAAAATATTTTGAAAAATTAAAGGATAAAACATTTCGAAAGAAAGAACAAAAGTTCATTCTTGAAGGTAGACATTTAGTAGAAGAAGCACTTAAAACAGATTTAGTAGAAGTGATTATGTCTACAGATGAAGAATTTTTAAAAACTATTAAAGATTCAATTGAAACATACTTAGTAACAGATGCCATTATCGAAAAGTTATCAGGAACAAAAAATCCTCAAAACGTTCTTGGTATTGCTAAGATGTTTACAAATGATTTAAGAGTTATTAAAAATATTGTTAAAGAGAAAAAATCTGCTTTGGTAATGTTTGATGAAATTAATGATCCAGGAAACTTAGGTACTCTTATTAGAACAGCAGCTGCTCTTGGATATGACGGAGTAATTTTATCAAAAAACTCTGTTGATATATATAACGACAAAACAGTTAGAGCTTCTCAAGGCAGTATTTTTAAAACAAAAATTGTTTATGGAGATCTACTTGAAATAATTCCTTACTTAAAAGAAAAAGGTTATCGTATGATTGGAACAAGCTTAAAGAAAGCTGATAAATTAGAAAATGCAATTGTAGGTAATAAATATGTTTTATGCCTTGGAAATGAGGCAAGAGGAATAAGCGAAGAAGTACTTAATTTGATGGATCGAAATGTAAAACTTACAATGTATAATGATGTTGAATCTTTAAATGTTATGGTAGCTGGTAGTATCATAATGTATGAGTTAATAAAGTAAATAAATAATTAGATGAAGTGATAAAGTGAAAGAGTTTCTAATTGGAATGGGGCTGTTACATTATCTTTTATTATAGCTGCATCAATTGCACTTTTATGTAGAAAAATCTTATACTTTGCTTTACTTGGTTTTTCACTAGCACTATTTGTTGTATTAATTAAACCAAATTCAAATGTTGTATATTGTTTTGATTTAATTGAAACAATTTGTGTATCTGTATATTTAATAAAAATAAAAAAAGTAGGAAACTAGAATATATCTAGTTTCCTTTTCCTTTATAGTTTATAACAACTTCCGCCAATAAATTCCCTAATTAAAGAATTACATGGAATTACACTTAAGTCTTCAAGTGGACGGAAGTATTTTAAATATTTAATTAGTCTATTTGCGACTAAGTATTCTGGATCAGTTACTTTTATTTCTCTTAATGCAGGTAGAGCAATTGTTCTAAATACTGAAAGTTCATATGAAAGAGATGAATTATATACAAAATCAGCACCTTCTTGATGTGGGTAAATCCATCGGAATTCTCCACTTCTTACAGATTTCCACATTTTAATTGTTTCAGCTGCAGGACAATTTCTTGATTCTTTATCTCTAACAATTCTTCTTATTAAACGCATATCTGTAGCACTCACTGGAGAGTGATTATCAATATTCATTTCAATTTGTGGTGCAATAAAAATCTTATACTTTTGATACTTAGGAATGGATGAAGTAAGTTTTTCATTTAATGCATGAATACCTTCAATAATGATAGGTGAATTAGAATCAACTTTTAATATTTCACCATCTTCTCTTTTTCCAGTTACAAAATTGTATCTTGGAAGAGCAACTTCTTCACCATTAATTAAATCAAATAAGTTTTTGTTGAATAGTTCAATATCAAGAGTATTAATATGTTCTAAATCAAGTTCTCCAATAGGTTTTCCCTGGATTTTAGAAATTTCCGGTTTTGTGTAATAGTAGTCATCCATTGAAATCATAACAGGCTTAATTCCTCTTGAAAGAAGTTCAACTCTTAAGCGATTGCAGAATGTTGTTTTGCCACTTGAACTCGGTCC
>CAJGCS010000036.1 GCA_904501965.1 uncultured Bacilli bacterium
TAAATTACATATGTTTTGACAAAAACTAATAATAATAGTATAATATACTTGAAATAATAGGTAGGTAATAATATGAGTGATATTAAATTTTGTCCAGATTGTCAAAAAGAAGTTCCATCTTCAACTCAAACATGTCCAGATTGTGGATATCAATTTGTATTAGAAAAGAAAGTACAAGTTAGTAATGCTGTAAATAAAAACGATCGCTTTGATCCAATTCCATTATTTTTATGGTCTGTTATAGGATTTATTTTACCTCCTGTAGGTGTAGTATTATACTTTCTTTTTAGAAAAAACTGGAATCAAAGAGCGGAAAGTGCTAAAGATGGATTTGTTTTAGGTGCTCTTGCTTGGGCAATTGTAATTCTATTCTTATTCTTCTTTACAATTGACTTTAGAAAATTATGGCCAAATAACTAATAAAGACTAAAGATAAACGAAAGTTTATCTTTTTTTATAGAAAAGGTGATTATATGAAAATACTAGTAATCGGAATGTGTGGTAATTCATTATTTTATCAAAAAGAAACAGGAACTCTTTTAAAAGAAGAACCAGGTGGTAAAGGATATAATCAAGCAGTAGCTATCGCTAAATTAGGCGGATGTGTTTCCTTTATTGGCGCTATCGGAAAAGATGAAAGTGGAAATTCATGCAAAGAGTATTTAGAAAAAATAGGCGTTAATAATTTATTAATTGAAAAAGAAGAAACTACAACATATGCAACGATTAACGTAGATCAAGATGGGAATAATTTTATAGATGTTTTTAACGGAGCTAAGATGTCATTTGATGACTTAGACTATATTAAAGATGAGATTATTAAACACGATATTATTCTTTTACAAAATGAAATTGATGTTTTGTTAAATAAGAATATTATTGAATTTGCATTTAGTAATAATAAATATATAATTGTAAACCCTGCTCCTGTTGCAACTTGGGTCTATGATTATTTAGATAAAATAGACTTAGTAACACCAAATGAAGAAGAAGCAAGATACTTGTTTAATTTAGAAAATATTGATGTATACTGTTTTGGTACTTACCTTCTTGGTAAATATAAAAATAAAATTTTAGTAACACTTGGTGATAAGGGATGCTTATTTGTTAATAAAGAGAACTATCAATATTTTGATTCGTTAAAAGTGAATACGGTTGATACTACCGGTGCAGGTGATATGATGAATGCAGCGCTTGCATATTGTATTTCTAAAAACATTTCGTTTGATAAAGCAATTATTCTTGGAACACATGCATGTTCTTATTCAGTTCAAAGAAAATTTGTTTTAGATTCTTATCCACAAATGGAAGAACTTACAAAATATATTCAAAAAATAAAAAAACATTAAAGTTTTTATCTTTTCTTTTTTGTTAAAATTTGGTATAATATTAATAATGAATATTAAAGGTGATTATTATGATTGAACAATTTACAAATAGTATTAAAAGTGCTTTTTTTAATGCTTTAGAAAAACTAGGTTATGTTGATGGAACTATTGTTTCATCTTTGAATGATATTATTTTAGAAGTTCCTAAAGATAAAGATCATGGCGATTATTCAGTAAATGTTGCAATGAGACTTGCAAGAGTTGCAAGAAAAAGACCTCTTGATATTGCAAATGAAATTGTTGCATTAATCAATAAAGAAGAAACTCATTTATCAAATATTGAAATTGCTGGTCCTGGTTTCATTAACTTAACAATTGATTTAAACTATCTTGCATTAGTAGTTAATAAAGTTATTGAAGAAAAAGAATTATTTGGTTCTTCAAGTGTTGGTAGTGGGCAACTTATTAACTTAGAATATGTTAGTGCTAATCCAACTGGTTACTTACATATTGGTCATGGTCGTGGAGCTGCATATGGTGATTCTTTATCAAGAATCATGAAAAAAGCTGGATATGGTGTTGTAAGAGAACATTATGTTAATGATGCTGGAAACCAAATCACAAATATGGCATTAAGTATCTATGAAAGATATAAAGAGTTATTTGGTCTTGAAATTGAAATGAAAGATGATTATTATCATGGTAAAGAAATTATTACTATTGCAGAACTTTTAAAAGAAGAATTTGGCGATAAGTATCTTAATAATTTTGATCTTACTTTCTTTAGAAAATATGGCACTGAAAAACTTCTTAATAATTTGAAAAATGACTTAAAGAGTTTTAATGTTGAGTTTGATATGTGGTTTAGTGAAACATCACTTTATACAGAAAAAGCTGTTGAAACTACACTTAACTTTTTAAAAGAAAATAACTATACTTATGAACATGAAGGTGCAACTTGGTTAAAAACTAGTATGTACAAAGATGAAAAAGATAGAGTTATTGTTAAAGCTGATGGAAACTATACATACTTACTACCTGATATTGCGTACCATGCAAATAAACTTTCTCGTGGGTACACACATTTAATTGATGTACTAGGTGCTGACCATCATGGTTATATTGATCGTTTGAAAGCGGCTGTATCAATGGTTGGTGGAAATAGTGATTTAATTGATGTTGAAATCTTACAAATGGTTAGAGTTTTAGAAAATGGCGAAGAAGTAAAAATGAGCAAAAGAAGCGGTAAAGCAATTACTTTAAAAGACTTAATTGAAGAAGTTGGAAGTGATGCTTTAAGATACTTCTATGTTGATAAATCTTTAAGCACTCATATGGATTTAAATCTTGATTTAATGAAACAAAAATCAAATGAAAATCCAGTATTCTATGCACAATATGCACATGCACGTATTAAAAGTATTTTTTCAAAATTTACAGAATCAGGAAATGAAGTAAACTTTGTTTCTGAATTTAAACATTTAGATCTTGCCAAAGTAAAAGATTTATGCTTAGTATTGTTACAATATCAAAGTGTTGTTGAAGAAGCAGCTACTAAACGTTTAGTTCATAAAATGACACATTTTATTAATGAACTTGCATATCAACTACATAGTTTCTATAATGAAGAAAAAGTTATCACAGATAATCTTGAATTAACAAACGAAAAATTAACAGTTTTAAAAGCTGTCGAAATTGTTTTAAAAGATGCATTATCACTAATTGGTGTTAGTGCACCTGATAAAATGTAACATAAATATTAAATTATTCTGCCAAAGTACTTCTTTGGTAGAATAATTTAAAATATTTTTAAAAAAAGTTTAATTTTCTGAGCATTTTATTTTACTTATTGTTCAAATTATTGTATAATATCTATGTTGCAATGAAGTGCACGAAAAAAACAATGGTTCGTTGGAGAAGCGGCTTAACTCACATGCCTTTCACGCATGCATTCACGGGTTCGAATCCCGTACGAATCACCATTATTAGAATTTATGACCTTCGTATGAAGGTCTTTTTTCTTGCCTTTTAATATAAAGTAATACTTTAAGAGGAAATTATAATGTTAAAAAATTATGATGAATTATTAAATCACGTATTAGCTTTTTCTTATGAAATTAAAAATGCCGTTTTATTTGAAAATAAAGAAAGCTCAGATGCTGAAGCAAATCTTTTATATAAAGTTTTAATAATTAAATTTATATCGAGATTAGGAATTTAAAAAATCTAAAAAAAGCTTTGATAAAATTCAAAGCTTTTTAGTTTATAATATATTTAAAAATGTAATTTTATAAAAAAATAATAATTTTATTATATAATAATATATAAGATAGCTCTAAAGGAGGAAGGTTATGTTTACTTATAAAGAATGGGAAAATGTTTATAAACTTAATTATGATGGAGAAACTTATTCTGTTTCAATCACTGATGATGATAAAATAATGACTATTTCAAATATTTACCGAAACTCTCCTGTAATTAGACTAGCTGAATCAAAGAATTCATTAGATAATCTAGAACAAATAAACTTGCCTGATACTTTAAAAGTAATTTGTTCTTATGCATTTAAAAACGCTGGAAAATTAAATGCAATTATTATTCCGGAAAGTGTTGAATGCATCGAAAGTAATGCGTTTTTAAATTGTCATTCCTTAACAACAGTTTTCATTCCTAAAAACGTAAAATCTATTAAATCTACTTCATTTAATAATTGTAGTAATTTAAAAGAGATTATTGTTGATGAAAATAATGACTATTATACTTCAATTGATGGATGTTTGTTTACTAAAGACAAAAAAGAATTAATCTTTTATCCCCAAGCTAAGAATGATTCAACATATATGATTCCTCTAAGTGTTGAAAAAGTACATTCAAAGGCATTTGTCAATTCTAAATTTATTAATTTACTTATTCCAGGTAATATTAAAAAATTAGAATCTAATATGGTTGAAAATTGTAATGAATTAATTAACTTAACACTTGGTGATGGAATTATAGAAATTTGTAGCTCTGCTTTTTTTAATTGCTCAAGTATTAGACTTGTATTTATTCCAAAAACAGTCTCAAATTTTCATCCTAATGCATTTTTAGACTGTACGAAGATTTACAAGTATGAAGTAGCAGAAGATAGTAATTATTACAAAACAGATAATAAGATTATTTATACAAAAGATATGAGTACAGTAATTAGATGTCCATATTATTTTAAAACACATTATGTAATGCCAGATTCGGTTGTTAATGTTGGTGATTTTGCATATTCGAATGTTTTTGGCATGTATGGCTTTAAAATGAACAAGAATCTTAAACGTATTGGATCGTATGCATTTTCAAATGGACATTTTTACCATATTACTTTACCAGATAATGTTGAATACATTGGTGATTTTGCATTTTCTTATAATAGAATTCATAGTTTTGAATTCCCAGATTGCAAAATTGAATTTGGGAAAAATGTATTTGATAATTGTAAATTTGTTAATTATAACACATATGAAAAAGGAAAATATCTAGGATCAAAAAACAACCCATATTTTTATTTATTTGGATACAATATTGAAACTAGAAAAAAAGCACGTCTTCATTCTGATTTAAAGTATATTGGAAGTGATGCGATTACTGATATGGAGTTTAAGGAAATTGTTTTACCAAGTGGTGTAGTTGGCATTTGTGCTAATGCAATAAATGGATTAACTGATTTAACAAAAATTACAATCCCAAATTCTGTTGAATACATTCATACACCATTTTGTAGTATTTCTAATATCGAAATTGAAGTACAACTTGATAGTACTAATACAAATTTTAAAATTGAAAATAATTGCCTTATAGATATTAAAAATAAAGAATTAATTAAACATTTTGGTAGTACTCGAGTGTTAGAATTACGTATTCCTGATTATATTGAAGTTGTTGGGAAATCTGCTTTAGATACGCTAACTTATGGTGCTGAAAGAATTTATATACCAAAATCAATTAAAAAGTTTAAACATCACTATTTTATTGGTAAATATATATTTGATAACTTTTATTATGAAGGAACTTTAAGTGATTGGTGTAACATCGAATTTGAAAATCCATATGCAAATTTAATGAGTTCATCAAAGCATGTTTATATTAAAAATGAAGATGGTAATTATTTTAGCATAAAAACCCTTGTTTTTGATGAATCTATTAAACAAATTGGTAGTTATCAATTTTATGGTGCAAATGAAATTGTTTTTGTAGAAATAAAATCTGATAGAATTTCAATTTCAAAAGATGCGTTTTTAGAAGCAAATGTACAGTCTATAACAAATAACTCTGATTTAAATCTTGAATTTGGTTCTTTAGAAAATGGCGCTATAGCATATGTTGCAAAAAGAATAATTGATAAATTTGGATGTAAGTATATTTACGATAAGAAAAAAGTATTACATGAAGACTGTTTATTTATCAAGACAGATTATGAGATTAATCTTGTTGCATATTTTGGTGACAAAGACGATTTAATACTTCCAGAACCTAGAAAAAACAAATTTATAATAAAAGAATTAAAAGGTGTAAAAAAAGTGCGTGTTCCTAGTGGTTATCATGTAATAGCTAAGGGAGCTTTTGAAAATTCACCATATTTAGAAGTTATTTTTATAATGGATACAGTTCAAATTATAGAAGAAGATGCATTTAAACATTGCTTTAATTTATCAATTGTATCTTTACCAAGTACACTAAGAAAAGTTTTTTCTAATGTCTTTTATGGCGACTATAATTTAGATGTTGAATTTAGAGGAATAATTGATGATTGGATGAAGATAGATTTTGTTAATGAATATTCTAATCCGATGTACTGTTCTAAATCATTTATAATTAAAGATGAATTTAATCAATATAATTCTTTAGAAAATTTGGTTATACCTTCATCTTTTGACTCAATTGGTAAATATCAGTTTGCAGGTTTAAATTCACTTTTATCAGTTGATACTGAATGTTGCATTAATAATATTGGTGAGGGTTCTTTTAGAAACTGTAAAAACTTAAGAAGCATTAATGTAAATAATCATTATCCAACTGTAAATGATAATGCATTTTTCTGCTGTACTTCATTAAAAAAAGTTTCATTTTATACAAAGACATGTTTTGTTGCAAAAAATGCATTTGCTGGCTGCATGAAAGACTTTGAGTAATTGGTTTATACCAATTACTTTTTTACTATATTTTAGTTTAATGTTTTATAATAAATAAAAAATATGGTATAATATAATATATAATGTACATTATATGGGGAAATGATATGAAAGAGTTTTTTAAGAAATATTATAAGAAAATTCTATTATTACTTGTAATAGCCCTTATATTTATTGCAATTTCTTTTCTAGCAATGTTAATTCTTTATTCCTTTGGTATTATATACTTTAATGATGGTGCAAAGTTTAATGTTGAACTATTTAATAGCTTTAAGTATAAATGGTATGGAATCTTAATAATCATTATATTTCAAGTAATTACAACAACACTTCTTTGTTTTGCACCTGGTACTACAATGGCATTTATTTTGTTACACCAAGCTTTGTATGATTTTGCTTGGCAAGCCTTTTTAATGGCTTTTGTTGGTGGCGTTTTAGCAAGTTTTGCAATGTATTTTACTGGTAGGTTTGGTGGATATAATATTTGCAAAAAAATTCTTGGAGAAAAAGAATGTGAAAAAGCATCAATGCTTCTTAATAATAAAGGTGCTGTATATTTTCCATTAATGATTTTATTCCCACTTTTTCCGGATGATGCATTAATTATGATCGCAGGAACAATAAAAATGAAACTTGTATGGTTCATACCTTCAATAATTATAGGAAGAGGCGTAGGAATTGCTAGTATTATTTTTGGGCTAGCAAGTATACCTTATGATAAATTTACAACACCATGGCACTGGGTTGGATTTATATCGGTTGCAGTCATTGGTACGCTTTTAGTATTTTTCCTTGCGTATTTATTAAATAAACATATTTTAAATAAAAAGAAATGAGGTTTTTATGGCAAAAAATGTAGGTAAAAAAGAACAATCAAATAAAACAAAGATAATACCTTTTATATTCTTTGTTCTTGTTTTAATTTTTGTATTTGGTGGACATTTATTAAACAAACTTAGAACTGATAATGACAAGAATCCTCCAAAAGGAACTGGTGACGAACTTGCGGTAGTCGCAATTGAAATGTCTAGTAAATATGGAGATAGTACATTAATTAAGTATAATAACTATGAAATCTTAGTTGATGCAGGTACATCTTCAGATAAAGCATATGTTCAAGATGCACTTAAAGAATATGTTACAGATAAAACTTTAGATTTACTTATAGTATCACATGCTCATGCTGACCATATTGGAGCCATGACTGATGTATCTTTTTTCGATGATATTGATATTGATGTTTCAAAAATTGTTGATACTGGTCATGAAGTAAAAAGTAACACAACTAGTGAAACTGTTTCACAAAAGTATAATAAGATGTGTGATGAACTTGTATCTCGTGGTGCAGAAAAATTAGAATATTTTGATATTATTAATGATAAAAATATTGAAACTGTATGGAATATTGATACTGAAGGAAAAATATTTTTAGAATTCTTTGATACAGGTAATATTCTAGAGCCAACTACTTTAAAGAGTGATGATTTAAATGATACATCAATTGTATTTGTATTAAATTATAATAATACTAAATGGTTCTTTGGTGGAGATTTAACTTGTGACTGTGAAGAAGATTTAGTAAAAAATATAAAAGGTGTAGATAAAGATTATTTTACAAAAGAAAATAATGTAGTGTACAAGACATGCCATCATGGTTCTGAAACATCGAATGGTGAATTATTACTAGACTTTGTTAAGCCAGACATTATTTTTACTATGTCTGGATTTGTATCTGGTGAAAGTAAAGACGATCCAATAAAAGATCAACACCCATATTTTACTGCTCTTGAAAGAATGAAAAAGTATACTGAAAAAATCTATTGGAGTTCTATTAATGGTCAAATTATATTTACAACAATTGGAGAAGAAATAGAATTTGATGCAAAAGGCAGAACACATGACTATTACTATAATGGTGAAATTGTAAATAAAGAAGAAGAGAAACTTGTTACAATATTTGAATCCAAATGGTATTTAGCTCTTAAAGCACTATCACCACAAGAAGAAAATAAGCTATCCGAATAATTACAAAAAACAACCTAATTCTTAAAAATTATTGTTATTAAATCATTAAATTGATATAATAAAGACTTAAAAAGGAGATAACTTATGAAAGTAAAAACAATTATAGATAAAAATAAAGATGAAGAAATTATTATTTATGCACATGAAAAAACATCTATGATTGATGAAATAGAATCACTTGTTAATTCGTATTCTACTCAGTTTATTGGCTATACTGACAGAGTTATTAGACCTCTTACACTTTCTGAAATATATTCTTTTAATGTGATTGATAATAAAGTTTACGCTCGTTTAGAAAAAGAAGTATTTTTGTTAAAAATGCGATTATATGTTATTGAAGATTTAATCGATAATACTTTCGTAAAAATAAATCAATCATGTATTGTAAACATAAAAAAGATTAAAAAATTTGACTCAACATTTACTGGAACATTAGGAGTTGAACTTAAAAATGGCTATAAAGATTATGTTTCAAGAAGACAAATGAAAGTTGTAAAAGAAAGGATTGGAATTTAATGAACAAATACGTTAAGAGTTATATTTTTAGAGGCCTTACATTTGCTGGGTTTGGACCAATTATTTGTGGGATTGTATTCTTAATTTTAAATTTCACAATTAAAGATTTTAAGCTAAATGGCGTTGAAGTTTGCTTAGCAATTATTTCAACCTATATACTTGCTTTTGTTCAAGCAGGTGCAAGTGTATTTAATCAAATTGAATCATGGAGCATCCCTAAATCATTAATATGTCACTTAGGATCAATATATTTGGCTTATCTATTATGTTATTTAGTTAATAGATGGATTCCATTTGATATAATGGTTATTTTAATATTTACATTAATATTTATTGTTACTTATTTTGTTATTTGGATTATTGTTTATTTATGTACAAAAAAAGTGTCAAAAAAACTTAATAAAAAATTAAAGATAGATAAATAAGAAAATTTATACTTTTAAATAATTTATACATCTATTTATATTTGAAATAATTTTTAATATGTGATAAAATCATAAATGTATTAACATTTATGATTTTTATTTTTGGAGAAATTTATGAAGAAATTTAAATTTGGAGTTCTTGGTGTAGGGAAAATGGGTTCAAGTATTTTAGAAGGAATTGAAAAAGCTTCTTTATATAAAAAAGAAGAAATCTTATTATTTGATCCTAATAGCTTAATTAAAAGTGAATATGAGAAA
>CAJGCS010000037.1 GCA_904501965.1 uncultured Bacilli bacterium
ATCCTAGTATTTATTCAAAAGGATTAGTTGAAGGCATGGTAATTACAATTGAACCAGGTTTATATATTGAAGAACTTGGCATTGGTATTCGTATTGAAGATAATATTGTTATTACAAAAGATAAAGCAATTGTATTATCAAAAGATATTATTAAAGAAGTAGAAGATATTGAAAACTTCATGAAATAAATTATAATGAGGATTTTATGAAAAAAGTAAGAGGATTATTTATTTTATTAATTTGTTTACTAACACTTACGTTAGTTTCATGTAACAAACCTAGTGAACCAGAAGTTCCACATGTACATGAATATCAAAATGGTGAATGTAGTTGTGGTGATTATTTATCATACGTAGTTAAGTTTGTTGATAATAATGGAAATCTATTAAAAGAAGAAACTGTTCGTCATGGAAACAGTGCAAGTGCACCTGATGCGCCTGAGCTTGCAGGTTATAAATTTGTTAAATGGAATATTAGTTTTGATAATGTTACTACAAATCTAACTATTTCTCCAGTCTATGAAGAAGAATTTATAATGGAATATACAATTACATTTAGACTTAATGGCGGTTTTATGGAAGGTGAAAACGAAATAACATATACTGATTTTAATGAAGTAGTTTTACCTATTCCTACTAGAGAAAAATATGATTTCTTAGGTTGGTATCAAGGAAGTCAATTGATAGAAAAACTTACTAAAAATGGTAACTATACATTAAAGGCTGAATGGATTGGAAAAAAATATGAAATTGTTTATCATTTAGATGGTGGCGAGTTAGATCCATCTGCACCACTTGAATATGAATATAGTACAACTACAAAACTATTAGAAGCCGTTAAAGAAGGCTATAGCTTTGAAGGTTGGTATAAAAATGGCTCATTTACAGGTGAAGCAGTAACTATGATTGAATCTACTAGTGAAGGAAATGTTGAACTATATGCAAAATGGCGTAAAATGAATCCTGTTGTTACATATCATTTAGATGGTGGTAACTGGAATTATAGAACACGTGAAGAAGTTGTAGAAGATTTCTTAAAAGATGCCATGGCATGGGGAAATAAAACTTCTAAACCTGATGGTATGGTTCGTGGTGTTGGTGAAACTCAAGTAGGTTTTGCAAATGTATTTTCTGCTATCTACGGAATCTTTGGTGATCCTGTATATGGTCCAAAATGGAATTGGTTAAGAACATATATTATTGATGTTACTCCAAGTTCATCAAGAACATACTTATCTTCTGGAGATGAAGCTTACTGGCGTTATTCGTTAGGTGCATTCTTATTTGAAGAACATCGTGGAAGTTATCCTGCAAGTGCTGATTATACACAAGACTCTCTTGCAAATGGTTTCTGGTCTACACTAAGCAAATACTCAAAAAATGTAATTGAATTAGAAGATGATGGAAAACTAGTTGAACCTAAACGCATTTACTATGTATTTGATGGTTGGTATTTAAATAAAGACTATTCTGGTGAAAAAGTAGAAGTAACTGATAAAAATATTACAGTATATGCAAAATGGATTGAAGAAGTTCCAGTTAGCTCAATTGCAATAACTAATAAAGTAACTGAGCTTAATCGTTTTGAAGAATATCAATTAAAATGGGAATTAAATCCTACTAATGCAGCTATAAAGAGTGTTGAATTTACATCAAGTGATGAAAATGTTGCAACAGTTGACCATTTAGGTAGAATTTATCCATTAGAAAATGGTGTTGTAACAATCACAGTTAAATCACTTTCTCCAAGTGGTGTTACTGATTCTGTTACAATTACAGTATCTAGTCCAGATCATTTTGACGTAAGTTATGAAACAGAATCTTATGTTCAAATTGGATCAACAATTAAACTAAATGCAGAATACATTTTACGTGATACATCTACATTAGAACTTAGTTGGAAATCTTTAAATCCTTCTATTGCTACAGTAACTGAAGATGGTTTTGTTACAGGTGTCGCAAGTGGTATTGCATATATTAGAGCATATGCTATGCAAAATGAAGAAATTTATATTGACCTAGTTGTAACTGTTTTACCAAGTGATCTTTCTAGCGAATTACAACATATTGTTGATGCTCATCAAAGTAATATCTTTACAAGATATAATTTAGGTATTGGTGCTGGTACTCCAGTTTATTATGCTGACATCCTTGGTGGTGTAAGTACACAATTATTTAACTATAATTACTTCTGGAATGATAAACACTTAGAAGGAGTTATGGCTAATGGTAAACATTCACCTAATTTAGACTCAGAAAAATATCCTGTTGAATTTGTTACAGTTCACTATACTGCAGGTATGACTGAAGGATCTGATGCAGAAGCAACATCTATTTTCTTTAAAGGAGCAACCGCATCTGCACACTTCTGTACTGGTAATGATGGTGTCTTCCAATGTCTTGACTTAGATGTTAGAGGATGGCATGCTGGTGATGGAACAGATACTTTATTTGAATGGTACAATACAGGTGTTAAATATAATGAATCTGATCCAAAATGGCCTACATGGGGTATTTCTCAAAATGCAAGATTCACAATCAATGGTACTGAAACGAATATTAAAGTTCCTGAAAAGACTCAAAGAGGTAACGAAGGATTCGTAACTGATTCAAAATGGCTTAACGATCAAGGTTTTGCTTTTAAAGTAGTAGATGGTTATTACTATATGGATAAAACATGGTGGTGTTATTCAAATGTTTGGGAAGGAAGAATCTGTTCTAAAGGTGGTAATAATAATTCAATTGGTATTGAATCAGCAGTTGACTATGGATCAGACTTATGGTTAACATGGCAAATTACTGCAAGACTAGTTGCAGATTTATTAATCAAATATGATTTAGATATTACAAGAGTTGTAGGTCACCATTTCTTTGCTGCTAAAGATTGCCCTCAACCACTTCTTGAAAATGATCTTGAAATTTGGTGGGAATTTATTGATCTTGTTCAAACAGAGTATGATACTATGACAAAATTTGAAAACGAAACATTCGAATTTACTGTAACAAGTGGTAACGATATTGTTAATGAATATGGACGTGTTACTTCACAACCAGAATTCACTCAAATTGTTACATATCAAGTTAAATTATCAGATGGTACAAGTATCACTCTTGCATCAAGTGTTCCTGGTATTTATACAAAATAAAATTACTAAAACTTCCCTATAAAATGGGGAAGTTTTTTCCATTAAAAATAATGTTTAAATATATAAAATTAACATATAATAAATATGAACAGAAAGGAGTTTTAAATATTAAAAAATTTATAAAAATATTAACCATCCTATGTCTGTTCACCATTTCATATTGTTCTATTACAAAAGTTCACGCTTATGGTTGGGGTTTTACTCGTAATAGCGATCATTCAACTCCTAGTATAGGAAGTTATGAAAGTATCATCGAAGGAACAAATTCATATTTTGTCGGTGATACAAGTAAAAAAGTATTATATCTTACATTTGATGCAGGTTATGATAACGGCGTTTTAGAAGAAATAATACAAGTATTAGATGAAAAAAATATTAAAGCGAGTTTCTTTATTACTGGAGACTTTATAAATAGGTTTTCAGACTTAGTAATTAAACTAGAGAAATCTGGACACCTTTTATGTAATCATTCTTATTCTCATAAAAGTATAAATAAGATGACAAAAGATGAGATAAAAGAAGATATTGAAAAACTTGAAAAAACTTATTATGATTTGACAAAAAAAGAAATTGCAAAATACTTTAGACCTCCAAAAGGAGACTTTGACAAAGAATCTTTGATGAATGTGTCTAATCTTGGGTATAAAAGTATATTTTGGTCTATGGCCCATTTTGATTGGGATACCAACAAGCAATTATCAGTTGAAAAAACTGAAAAGATAGTTTTAGATAATCTACATAACGGTGCCATAATTCTTATGCATAGTGTATCAATAAGTAATGCGAGAAGTTTACCTAATATAATTGATAAGGCAACTGAACAAGGTTATAGATTTGATTTATTAACTTCATTGTAATAGAAAATAAAACTAAACGATTTTTTAATTGTTTAGTTTTTATTTTATAGCGCAAATTAAAGACAATTTACTTTATATATTTAATAAAATATGATATAATATAGAATGTATGGAGGTATAAATTATGTCAGAAGTTGTTAAACAAGAAAAAAATCCTGTAGACGTAGCTAAAAAACAAAAGCTAACTAGAATATTTACATTTGTTGGTGGCGGAGTAGGAATTGTAGTTTTAATTTTATTTGCAACAATATTCTTAAAACCAACTGCTAAAGTAACTTTTGCTGGTAGAGGATCTAATATGCCTGATGCTATTGTTATCAATAGCGAAACATTTAAAGTTGAAAAACCAGAAGATCCAAAGAGAAAAGGATATGATTTTGTTGGTTGGGCTAAAGAAGATGACTCAAGTGCTAATTTTAAAATTGTTGATTTTGAAACTGAGGAGTTTTATTCTTTACAAAAAGAATTTGGATGGTTTGGCAAAGTAAAAGAAATGCCACTTGCAACTACATTATATGCAAAGTGGGAATTACACAAATATAAAGTTGAATTAATTAATGCAAATAATGGTGAACCAATCGTATTGCTTGATGAAAATGGAAAAGAAATCGAATTCTATGTAATTTCAAGTATTATTGTTGAAGAAGAAAATGAAAAATTTATAGATGATTACATTAAAAATATTGAAAATATTAAGAAAGAAATTATGGAAGATGAAGAAGCAAAATTATCAACTGAAGAATTAAAACAAGCTCAAGAGTTTGGAACAATTCTTGCAAGTGATAAGAATATCCCATATGAAGCTGTTTGGAATATTGCAAGACTTACAAATATTGAAGGTGTTACATTATCATCATCAAAAGATGACATTGATGCTGGAGAAATTAAAAGATCTAGTTTATTTGATAAAGATGGCAATAATGTAGAAGTTGTTGCAACAATTTATGTACACGGATATGGAGAATAAACAACGCAAAAGCGTTGTTTTCTTTTTTAGACAAAATTAAATACTTGTCTAAAAAAATATTGCAAAAATAAATATACTTGTCTATATCTATAGTATAATAAAATTAGTAATAAGAAAATAATAGGAGAAATTATGAGTAATAGACCAAGAACTAAAATGTCTGAATTAAGAAAAGGACAATTACATATTTTTATTTTAAGACTTTGTATTTATGTTGCGACAATCGTAATATTTATTTTAAGCTTATGTGGTAATCCATGGGCAGAAGAACAATTTGAGATTTTAAAAGGATTTAATTTCTTTACTAAATTTTCTGTATTCCACATTCTTTGGGGTATTTGGGTTTATTGTATGCTTTGTCAAATAATACCTTTACCTGGTAAATTTAGAATGATTAATAAAATTTCTATTGGCTCACAAAAATTATTTAAAACACATTACAAAGAAGCGCCAAACAGACCTTCAAGAAAAGAATTAATGAAAGAATACTGGAAGATGACTAAACGTGGACTTGTACTGCTTGCAGTTTGGGTATCTGCTATCGCGATTATTTCAGGAACAAAATTACTACTTGAACATTTTATGCCAGAACAATCACATCTTTTAAATAAGTGTTTATTTATGCTTTCTGCAACATTCTATGCATGTGATTTAATCTGTGGCTTATTCTGGTGTCCATTTAGAACATTCTTTATGAAACATCGTTGTTGTGTTAACTGTAGAATGTTTAACTGGGATCATATGATGATGTTTACACCAATGACAGCACTTCCTAGTTTCTTCTCTTGGAGTTTACTTGGAATGGGTCTATTTGTAATGTTCTTATGGGAATTAATGTTATTAATTCATCCAGAAAGATTCTTTGAGTCAAGTAATGCAAATATTAAGTGTGCGAATTGTACAGATAGACGTTGTGCTAAATTTGGAGGCATGCATGCTTTCCCACATAAACAAGCAAATAACGAACAAAATCACTAGTAAAACTAGTGATTTTTAAATTTATAATTATTACGTTTTGTAAAAAATATAAATTATGATATAATATATACGAAAGAGTGGTATAAATTATGGCAGAAAATGTAGTATCAAAAAATCAAGAAATATTAATTACAATAAAAAGAATAGGTATTAATGGAGAAGGTATTGGCTATTATAAAAAGCTTGCAGTATTTGTTCCTTTCGCAATTCCTACAGAAGAAGTGGTTGTTCGTATTACTGATGTTTATGAAAAATATGCAACAGCTAAACTTGTCCGTGTAAAAAAACCTGCTGAATCTCGTATTAAACCATTATGCCCACATTATGAATTATGTGGTGGTTGTCAATTACAACATATTGATTATAGTAGTCATGGTGATTTAAAACGTAGCATTGTTATGGAAGCATTTGATCGTTACTTTGATAAAAAGTTAAATCCAAAATTATTCTATAATACTATTACAATGGATACTCCTTGGCATTATAGAAATAAAGCAAAACTTCCAGTAAGATTTGATGGAGAAAAGTTAGTAACTGGTCTTTATTCATTCGATTCAAATAAACTTGTTTATATTAATCAGTGTGATGTTGAAAAAGAAGATATAAGAGAGGCAGTAAAAAAGATTTGTGCTTATCTTACAAAACATCAAGTTATTGCTTATAGCCCTAAATCAAAAGAAGGAGTGCTAAGACATATTGTTGTTAGAAGTTCAACACATACAAAAGAAATTCAAGTTACACTGATTCTTTACAAAAAAGATATTAGAACAATCAAAATTGCGAAAGACTTAATTAATATCGATAATATTGTGAGTGTATATTATACAGTAAATGATGATTTAGATAGTATCGAAACATTTGGAGAAAATGTTGAATTAATTATTGGTAAAGACACAATTACAGAAAAACTTGGTGATTATGAGTTCCAATTACTTCCAACAGCTTTCTTTCAATTAAACTTAGAACAAACAAACAAACTTTATGCACAAATTGCCAAATTTGCAAATTTAAAAGGTTATGAAAATGTAGTTGACGGTTATTGTGGAGTAGGAACAATTGGTCTTACTTTAAGTAAAGGTGCGAAAGAAGTTAGAGGAGTTGACTCAAATAAACAAGCAATTGTTAATGCAATTGGAAATGCTCAAAGAAACTTTGTAGAAAATGCAAGATTCTATTCAGGAAACATGCTTGTTAATTTGGTTAAATGGTCAAAAGAAGGATGGATTCCAGATGTAATTGTTGTAGATCCACCTCGACTAGGTATGGAACTTAAATTAATTCATTATTTACAAGAACATCCTGCAAAGAAATTAATTTATGTTTCATGTAATCCTGCAACACTTGCAAAAAACTGCAACCATTTACAAAGAGTATATAATATAACAAAGATTCAACCACTTGATATGTTCCCACAAACTAGTGCTGTTGAAACTGTAGTTCTTCTTGAAAGAAGATAATTTAATCGACCCATCGGGTCGATTTATCTTTAGGTGATATATGAAAATATTAATAACAGGTTTTAAACCATTTAATAAAGATAAAGTTAATCCGACATCAATGATTATAAAAGAGTTTAATGACTTAAATATTAAAACGCTTGAACTTGATGTTGTATATAATTTAGATGCAAAGAAAATAATTGAAACTATAAAAGAATATAATCCTAATCTTGTATTAATGATGGGACTTGCAGGAGGAAGAAAAAAAGTAATGATTGAGTATTTTGCATTAAATATGCAATCTGCAAGCATTCCGGATAATGATGAAGTAATGAAAAATCATAATATTATAGATAAAAACGCACCGCTTGCATATACTACAAATATTGATGTGGTTAACTTAAAAGAAAAAGTTAATGATGATAATTTTGATATATCGTATCATGCAGGTACATTTGTATGTAATGATGTATATTTTCAAGTATTAGATTTTATATATAAGAATAACCTAGAAATAAAATGTGGTTTTATTCATGTTCCATATATTAAAGAACAAGTTTTTGAAAAACTTAATATGCCATATTTAGATTATACTATTGAAACTAAAATAATATCTAAGATTATTAATAGTTTAAAATAAAATGGTAAGTAAACTAAAATATTTTAGTTTACTTTTTTATATCAATTTAAAGTAGACAATATTCTCTTAACTATAGATATAATTATGTTGATTAGTTATTGAAAAATTGATATAATAGTAACAAAAAGGGGAGGCAATATATGAAAAGACTATTAATGCTAATTGTAATATCTATATTTGGCTTTACTATTAAAGCTTGTGAAGATGGTGAACAGGGTGGGACAACTCCTCCAGAGCCTGATAATCAATTTGTGCTTGAAATTACAGGAGAAACAACTCTTGAAAAGGGAATGACCTTACAACTTTCAACTAACTATGAAGGAGACAAAAAGATTAGTTGGGAATCAGAAGACGTAAGTATTGCAACAGTAAATTCTAACGGACTTGTCAAAGGCGAAAGTACTGGACAAACTATAATTTCAGCAAGTGTTGAAGGTAATATTGCTTATACAACAATAACTGTAAATAAGTTTTCTGCTAAGTTCACCATTACTGGTCCATCAAACTTTAAAGTGAATTCATCTGGAAAGTATAAACTCACATCAAGTTCAAATGTTGATATGGATTCATTTGAAATAACTTGGGAATCAGCAAACCCTAATGTTGCAACTATTAATGAATATGGGACTTTAATCGGTGTTTCATCAGGAATGACTGAGGTAATTGCCTATGTTGATGGTGAAATAGTTGCTACTAAAGAAGTATTTATTGAAAGTGTTCCTGATCCAAGAATTTCTCTTAGCGGACCAACTACTATGGATGTTGGTGAAAGAAGTAAGTTTAGTATAGGATATTCTAATTTACAATATCATTCAAATCTTGGTGGGACTATTGTTACTGTTAATGATTCAAGTCTTGCACTTGTATATACATCTCATCCTTATGAAATAGTTGCATATAAAGAAGGAACTCTAGTAATTCATGTAACATTTAAAAATAGACCTGATATATATGATGAACTTGTAATTGAAATTGTCGATAGATCAAAAACAATTGAGATTAGTGGTAATCAAGAAATGATGCAAGGTGAGTTTAATCAACTTACTGCAACACCAATTAACTTTGATAGTACAGAGTTTATTTGGGAATCAAGTGATGAATCAATTGCTTTAGTTGAAGATGGACTTGTTCTAGGGGTAAATAAAGGAATTGTTGAAATAACTGCTAAAACAGGTTATGAAGGAATTGAAGCAACATTTGTTGTTGAGGTAAAACAAAATATTCCTTCTGGATATACTGAACAAGATTTACTTAAAGTAGAAGAAATCCTAACTAATATGACTTTATCGCAAAAAGTAGGACAAATGTTTGCGGTCGGATTTAACGGCACGACATACACATCTACTTTAGATAGTGTAATCAAAAACTATAATTTCGGTAAT
>CAJGCS010000038.1 GCA_904501965.1 uncultured Bacilli bacterium
AAAGATTTTTGCTATTATTAGTAACACTAAATGCAATATTAGGATAAGCAATGGCAAGTCTATTGACAAATTCCATTATCTTTGCAAGTTCAGTAGACAAATTGCTTAAATGTTTGTATCTAGCTGGAGTATTGTAAAATAAATCTTCTACTTCAATTTTTGTTCCTTGGCGCGATGCGATTAATCCTTCATCAATGATATCTAAATTTACAAACTCATAAAAGTAACCAGTGATACCATCAATTGAAGAAGTAATTCTCATTTTAGAGACACTGGCAATTGATGGTAGCGCTTCACCTCTAAAGCCAAGTGATGAAATAGAGAATAAATCAACTTTATTTGCGATTTTACTTGTTGCATGTCGTTTTAATGCAACAGGAATATCTTCTTTTGACATTCCGATGCCGTTATCTGTAACACAGATGTATTTTAAACCACTATCGTGTAGTTCAATATTAATAGAACTAGCATTTGCGTCAATTGCATTTTCAACAAGTTCTTTTACAACACTAACAGGACGTTCGACAACTTCACCTGCAGAAATCATATTTGCTAGTTCATTTGATAGAACTAAGATAGGTTTTCGGTTCATATTATTCACCCGCTTTTTCTTTTAATTTTGCAAGAAGCATTAGTGCTTCAATTCCTTTAATTTCATCAATATTTATTTTTTCTAGTTCTTCTTTTAATTCAAGAAGATTTTTTGGAGTTTTATCGATGACTATTGGTTCTACATAGTTTTTAGGATTTAATATTTCTTTATCAATTTTTTCATTTGATTTAATTTTATTTAGAATGTCTTTTGCTCGAAGCGTAACCTTGATTGGTAAGTTTGCCAGATTTGCAACATTGATACCATAGCTTTGATCAGTAGCACCAGGTAATACTTTATGCATAAAAACAAGTTCACCTGTTTGTTCGTTAGCGATAGCTTCAACATGAACATTACATAAGAACAATAAACTATCTTCAAGTGAAGTTAATTCATGATAGTGAGTAGAGAAAAATGTTTTACAACCGATATTATCATGAATATATTCAATGATTGCTTGAGCTAGCGCCATACCATCAAAGGTTGCTGTACCACGACCAACTTCATCAAAGATTACTAAACTACGTTCTGTAGCATTTTGTAAAGCATTATTTACTTCTAACATTTCAGACATGAATGTTGATTCGCCACTAGTAATGTCATCACCAGAACCTATTCGTGTAAAGATTTGGTCAAAGATTGGAAGTTTAGCTGATTTTGCAGGTACGAAAGATCCCATTTGAGCCATAATTGCAATAAGTGCATTTTGTCTCATGAATGTACTTTTACCACTCATATTTGGACCAGTAATTAATAGTACTTTTTCGTTATTAGAAAGATTCAAATCATTTGGAATAAAATCTACATTACCAAACTCTTTAATAACTGGATGGAATCCATCTTCAATATACATTTCATCGTATAAAGAAAACTCTGGTCTTACATAACCATTTTCAAGTGAAACTATTGATAATGCATGTAGCATATCAATTTCAGAAATAATACTTGCAACTTCTTGAAGACTTGATAAATTTTCTTTACAAACATTCCTAATTTCATTAAATAGTTTAATTTCAAGTTCTAAGCTAATTTCTTCACTTCTTAAGATAGATGTTTCTCTTTCTTTTAAATCTTGTGTGATGTAACGTTCAGAATTTGAAGTAGTTTGTTTTCTAATATAACCGTATTCATCTTTTATAAGATTTAAGTATGATTTTGTTACTTCAATATAATAACCAAATACTTTATTAAAACCAACTTTTAGTGTCTTGATACCAGTTCTTTCTCTTTCTTGTTTTTCTAAATTTACAAGGAAGTCTTTGTTAGTTTTGCCTATATTTTTAATCTTATCTAATTCTAAATTAAATCCAGGTTTAATTATGTTTCCATCGCGAAGTAAATATGGTGCGTCATCATTGATTGATCTATTTAATAGATCATGAAGTTCAGTAAATGGATTTATATTTCTTGTAATTGCTTGTATAGCATTATTTTTCATCTTAGATAAAAGCTTAATAATGTTAGGTAAAACTGCTAAAGAATTTTTAAGTTGAATTAAATCCTTAGGACTTACTGATCCGTAACTTATTCGTCCAACAATTCTTTCTAAGTCATAAATTTCATTTAATTCTTTATGAAGATCTTTTGTTAATACTGCATACTTGTTAAAAGCTTCGACAATATCAAGACGAATGTTAATTTTAGATAAATTAACAAGAGGAAATAAAATACTTCTTCTTAAGAATCTTGATCCCATAGCTGTACTACATCGGTCTAAAACACTAAATAAGTTGTTTTTATTTTTTGCACCTTTTAAAGATTCTACAAGTTCAAGGTTTCTAACTGCAGATATATCAAGACCTAAATAATCTTTATTAGTATAAAGTTCAAAAGGCTTTAAGTGAAATAGTACACGCTTTTGAGTGTTAATAATATAATAAATTAGTCTTTGACAAGCTTCTAGATGAATTTGTTTTACGTTTGTAAAAAGATTATCTTGGTAAGAATCTAGTTCTATTTTAGATACTTCAGATACTAAGATCCCGTATACTTTTGTAAGTAAGTTTCGGTAATTTGTGGGAATATTTTTATCAACAACAACTTCTTTTATATTTAGTTTGTTTATTTGATTGATTGCAATTTCACCATTTGTAAATTCAGTTACTTTTGCATCACCTGTAGTTAGTTCTACATATGCAAGAATGTATGAATTATTTTCTTTTTCTAAACAAGCAATATAATTGTTGTTTTTTTCATCTAGGCTTTTTTCGTCCATTTTTGTTCCAGGTGTTACAACTCTTGTAACTTCACGCTTAACGATTTTTTTATCTCCAGGAAGTTCTAACTGTTCGACTATCGCAATCTTATATCCTTTTTCTGTAAGTCGTTCTATGTAACCATCTACAGAATGAAAAGGTACACCGCACATTGGCACTCTTTCTTTAGCGCCAGCATCACGTCCTGTTAAAACAATCTCAAGTTCTTTACTTGCTATTAGAGCATCATTGAAAAACATTTCATAGAAATCACCTAGTCTAAAAAAGACTAATGAGTCTTGATAGTTTTCTTTGATTTCTAAATATTGTCTCATCATTGGAGTATATTGATTTTTGTCGATTTTTTCGTACATAATATCACCTATTTCTTTGTTATCTTACATTATAACACCTTTTTTACAAAATGTCTTCTTTTTAGATTTTGTTTTAAAAACAGCGTTTGAGATTGATATTTGCCCGTTTTTAAATTTTCGAACGCTCACAGAAGACTTTTGATACCTCAAATTAAAAATAGTGTGTTTTTTAAAGGCAAGAAAAAAAGTTCAAACTTATTTAGTTTGAACTTATATTTTTATATTTATTCAGTTATTGATTTTTCATCTTCGTTAGAATTATCAGTTGTTTTATCTTCTTCAGTTTTTTCTTTAACTTCTAATAAAACAGAAATAATTCTTCTTTCGACAACAGAAAGAATAGTATATTCTAAAGTAAAATAACGTTCTTCTAATAATGTATCTGAATCTTGATCAGTAAAAATAGTTGCATCAGCAGTATATTTATCACCTACTACTGGAATATGTTCGAACATTGCATATAGATAGCCACCTAATGTTGGATAGTTCGTATCAGGAGTTTCACCTAAATTTAGATTTTCATATAAATCATCAAGCATAACATCTGCAACGATTTTATATTTGTTTTCTCCTAATTCTTCAATATCTTTTTCAACCTCAGTGTCGTCATGTTCATCATAAATTTCGCCAACTAATTCTTCTAATGCATCTTCCATAGTTACAATACCACTAGTACCTCCGTACTCATCAGATACGATGGCAAGATGTTTTTTTGCTTTTTGCATTTTTCTGATTAAGTCATCAACCTTCATAGTTTCTGAAACATATAAAGGAGTTTTTATAAGCTTTTTAATATTCACACGATTAGGTGTTTCAAATAAAGCTGCAAAGAAGTCTTTATCACTTAAGACACCAATAATATGGTCTTTGTCTTCTTTGTAAACTGGAAGTCTAGAAAACTTATACTCTAAGAAAGTTTTCTTAATTTCTTCAATTGAATCAGTATTTTCGATTGCAACAAAGTCAACACGAGGAATCATAATATCATTTACAGTTCTTTCACCAATATCTAAAACACTTTGAATTAAAGAAGCATCGTCCTTATCGATAACGCCTTCTTCTTCCATAGTATCAATAATTGATTCTAATTCTTGTTCTGTAACTGTAGGTTCTTCATCTTCTTTATTTTTAATAAAGATCTTTTTAATACCAATGAAAATCCATACAATTGGTGTAAGTAGTTTTATTAAAAAATATAAAATTCCACTTGTTAATAATGTGAATTTTTCAGCATTTGCTTTAGCTAAACATTTAGGTAATATTTCTCCAAATGTTAAGACTGTAAGTGTCATAATAATAGTACTTGCAGCGTTTGCAACAGTCGGATTTAAAAAGACAATTGTAAATGCAGTACCTGCTAAAGTAGTTGCTAGAATATTTACGAAGTTATTACCAACTAAAATAGTTGTAACTGTACGTTCATAATTTTCAGCAACCCATAATGCTTTTCTAGCGCCACGTCTTTTTTCTTGTGCGTATGTGCGAAGTCGCATTACATTTACAGTTGAAAATGCAGTTTCGCTTGCAGAGAAAAAGGATGAACAAAATACTAATACAATAATTCCTAAAAAGATAAAAATCAAACTTGGATTTTGTAAAGCTTGTTCGTTAAAAATTTTTTTCAAAAAATCTAAAATGTTTTGAGGAGTTAATAAAAAATTAATACTCGTCGAGTGTTCGAGAGGACTCAAAGTCCGTCACCATCCTTTACTTTAATATATTAACTAGATGTATCTAGTCGAATAATATTATACCAAATATAACTAGAATATGCAAGTAAAACACTAAAATCACAAAGTTTAGACAAGCAAAAAATGCTAATCAAAATACTTTGATTAGCATAAAAGATTATCTAGAATTTTTCTTTATAATTGTAAAAAGTGCTTTACAAATTGGAATTCCAACAATTGTTGTAACAATTGCTTCTAATAAACCAGCAGTAAATGTTAGAAATAAGAACCCAAAAAATAATTCACCATAAGACATGTTTGTTGGAGATAAAGCAGCATAATCTTTACCCCATAAAAAATATGTGCCAAATAAAACTAAAACAGTATTTGTTATTGCTCCTAAAAAACATGCAAGTCCAGTTCTTACATAATCATTTTTGATTGCTTTATTACCATATTTGTATAATATACCAGGGATGATACCCATAATGATTCTTGGTACAAAACAAACAACTATTGTCCAGTAGCTACTTCCATTGAATGGTGTGTACATTATACGACCACTAAAACTTGCATATGGAGCAACAGTGTAGAAAATAAAACATGTTAAACCACCAAAGAATCCTAAAATTCCACCAGCTGTAGGCCCTAAAACAATTGATCCTATAATTACTGGAATAAGGAAAATGACAATTTCCATTGTTCCTCCAATTGGAATAAAACCAAGATATGGAGTAAAGCATAATAGTATTTCGATTGATAATAAAACTGCAAGTTGCGTTATAAATAATATTTTTTCTTTTCTTGTTTTTCTTCTATTCATAAGTCACCTCTATAGTATTTTTTCTTGTTTAGAATAAAATCTCGATTGACAAATAAATTTCTAATCGATGAATTCGAATTCGTATCCTAGGATATTTACTGTATCGCCATCTTTAACGCCAAGTTCGCGTAATTTTGCATCAACGCCTAATTCTCTTAGTTTGCGTGCAAATAATTTAACATTAGAATCACTATCAAAGTTTGTACGATCAAACCACTTTTTAATTACTGGTCCTTCCACGCGGTAAACGCCAGTTTCATCAAGAGTGATTGTGAAGTCATCTTTAGGTGGAGTGTAAATGTATTCTACAACACCTTCTTTTTCTTCTTCTATTGCATATTTTTCTTTTGCAGCTGCTAGTGTATCAGCAATTTTATATAGTAATTCTTGTAGATTATTTTTTGTAACTGCAGATATTGCAATTACGTCTTGATTTATTTCTTGTTTAAATTGCTTTAAATTTTCTTCTGAATCTGGTAAGTCCATTTTATTGGCAACAATTATCTCTGGACGTTTTAATAAATCTTCTTTATATTGACCAAGTTCTTTTCTGATTGCATGATAATCTTCAATTGGATTTCTTCCTTCAGAACCACTCATATCAATTATATGAACAATTACTCTAGTTCTTTCAATATGTTTTAAGAACTGAATTCCAAGCCCTGCTCCTTCTGATGCTCCTTCAATTAGACCAGGTAAATCAGCCATAACAAAACTTCTACCATCACCTACTGCAACAACGCCTAAGTTTGGTTTTAAAGTTGTAAAATGATATGAAGCGATTTTAGGTCTTGCTGCGGAAACAACTGAGATTAATGTAGACTTACCAACACTAGGAAAACCTACAAGACCAACGTCTGCAAGTACTTTTAATTCAAGTTGAATATTAAATTCTTCGCCTGGAATACCTTTTTCACAAATCTCAGGTGCAGGGTTTCTTGGGCTTGCATAAGCTGCATTACCTTTACCGCCTCTACCACCTTTTGCAACAATAACTTCTTGATTATGTTTTGTTACATCACCAATAGTTCTTCCAGTGTCAGCATCTATAATAGTAGTTCCAACTGGAACTCTTACATAAGTATTTTTACCAACTTTGCCAAAGCAGTTTTTATTAGCACCGTCTGTGCCACGTTCAGCTTTAATTTTTCTTGTAAATCTAAAGTCGAGTAATGTAGTAAGACCTTCATCACCCACGAAAATTACATCTCCACCGCGGCCTCCATTTCCTCCTGCAGGTCCGCCCATAGCCATATATTTTTCATGAAGGAAAGCAACAACTCCATTTCCTCCATCACCGGCTTTAACATAGATTTTTACGCTATCTACAAACATTAGGATTCCTCCTTTTTTTAAAATTCTTTCTAATTATATAATAAAAAATGCCAACCTTCAAGAGGTTGGCTTTAATAATTTGTCAACTATTCAGCTTCAACTGGGTATACAGATACTTGTTTTTTATCCATACCTTTGCGTTCATATTTAACAATACCATCAACCATACAGAATAAAGTATCATCTTTTCCTAAACCAACGTTTTTACCAGGATGAACTTTTGTTCCTCTTTGACGATAGATAATAGAACCAGCAGTAGCAAATTGACCATCAGATAATTTAGCACCTAAACGTCTACCAGCAGAATCACGACCGTTCTTAGTAGAACCAACACCTTTTTTAGATGCAAAGAATTGGATATTAAGTCTTATCATGATGTCACCTCCTAATTATTATTTTCTAATTTTGACTTGAAGAAAGTTTTTATAATCTTTCTCAATGTCTGAAAGCATATCAATCAAATTATTAATAACTAAATTAACAAATTCGATTTCGCTCATATTGATCATTTCAAAAAATAAATATCCTTGATCTTCTTTTTGTGTTAAATGATAACTTTCGTCACCACATTTTTTATCAATTAAATTGATACTCGTAAAAACAGCAGTTGAAATAGCGCTACATACAATATCAGAACCAGATGTTTGATAACCTGAATGTCCGCTTACCTCAAGCGATTGAAATAAATTATTAGAAAATTTAAATATCGCTTTTGTCATACTAAATCCTTATTTCTTATGCTTCAATAGATTTGATAACTACTTTAGTATAAGCTTGACGATGACCTTGTTTTTTACGATAGTTTTTCTTTGCTTTCATTTTGAAAACAATAACTTTCTTTCCTTTACCATGCTTTTCAATAACACCAGTAACTTTAGCACCTTCAACAAGTGGGTTACCAACTTTTTCACCAGCAAGTAAAACTTGATCAAAAACTACTTCTTCGCCTTCAGCGCCAGCAAGTTTTTCAACATAAATTGTTTCACCTTCTGAAGCACGGTATTGTTTACCGCCTGTAACAAAAATTGCGTACATCTTTTTTACCTCCTTCATAAATTTAAGACACGCCATTGAGGTATTACGTTCATATCGTAATTTAGAAAAACCTCTTTTGTGCGGTTGCGACATAACACAACAGCATTATTATACAATAAAACTACTAATTTTGCAAATGATTTGTTTAAAAATTTTCTATAAAAAATGGCTCGAAATGAAAATGATTTTCATTAGTTTTTTCTTTGACTTTAAATTAAAAAATGGTATAATTGAACTACACCTTTTCTTTCGTTAAAAATAGAAAAAGTGTTTTTATTTACTAAAAAGGTATTAAATTTTACAAAAAATTAAAAATATATTTCGGAGGTATTATATGAGTTTACAAGTCAAAAAACGTACAAATGAATTATCCGCATTTGATATCAAAAAGATTCAAGATGCTATTAAAAAAGCTTTCGAGGCAGTTGACAAAGTATATACTGAAGATATCATTGAACTTCTATCTTTAAGAGTATGCGCAAATTTTGCAAATAAGATTATTGATAACGCAATATCTATTGAAGATATTCAAGATAGCGTTGAAGTTATTTTAATTCAAGCTGGTTATGTTGATGTATCAAAAGCATACATCTTATATCGTAAACAACACGAAAAACTACGTAACATGAAATCAACTATTTTAGATTACAAATCAACAGTTGATAACTACATTAAAATTAACGACTGGCGTGTTAAAGAAAATTCAACAGTTACTTATTCTATTGGCGGTTTAATTTTATCTAACTCAGGTGCCATCACTGCAAACTACTGGTTATCAGAAATCTATGATGAAGAAATTTCGAACGCTCACAGAAACGCTGATATTCATATTCATGACTTATCAATGCTTACAGGTTATTGTGCAGGTTGGTCTTTAAAACAATTAATCCAAGAAGGTTTAGGTGGTGTAACAGGAAAGATCACTTCTTCTCCTGCAGCACACTTATCTACTTTATGTAATCAAATGACTAACTTTTTAGGAATTATGCAAAATGAATGGGCTGGCGCTCAAGCATTCTCATCTTTTGATACATATTTAGCTCCATTTGTTAAGATTGATAACTTAACATATAAACAAGTTAAACAATGTATCCAATCTTTCATCTATGGTGTTA
The DNA here is from genome assembly GCA_904501965.1 of uncultured Bacilli bacterium. Classification (GTDB taxonomy): domain Bacteria; phylum Bacillota_I; class Bacilli_A; order ML615J-28; family CAG-313; genus CAJGCS01. The sequence continues at coordinate 9,140 of CAJGCS010000038.1, forward strand.
ACACTCCATCTCGTTGGGGAACACAAGCACCATTTACTAACATCACACTAGATTGGACTGTTCCGCATGATTTAGCAGAATTAAATGCAATTGTTGGTGGAAAAGAATTAGATTTCACATATGCTGATTGTAAAAAGGAAATGGATATGATTAACAAAGCATTCATCGAAATCATGATTGAAGGTGATGCTAATGGAAGAGGATTCCAATATCCAATCCCAACATATTCAATTACT
>CAJGCS010000039.1 GCA_904501965.1 uncultured Bacilli bacterium
CTTTCAAGCTGTATTATCAAGGCTTTTGACTTGTTTTTTTGCAACACCGAAAATCTCGTTTTTTTTGATTTTAGCCCCCGGGGTCCCAATAATTTTCAAGTTTTTTTAAAAGAATTTATTTTTTTGCTGTTTTTAAAGCTTAAAAACGTGTTTGGGATTGGTTTTTTAGTTCACTTTTAAAATGTATTTGGCCTTTTTTAATTTTCGGCCTTTTTTGCAAGGAAGATTTATGGTTATATGTTTATGTGTATTTAAATAAAAAAAATTATCTTTTTCGTTGAATGAGTTGCTTTTTTGTGTTATAATTTTAAATGTATAAAGGAGGCAGTTATGAATCAAGGATTACAAAAAAGAAGAAATCCGTTTGAAAAACCAATTTCTACCGCTGTTAAAGAAGAACCTGTAGTGGAAATTAAAGAAGATGTAGAAAAAACGGAATCAATCAATGAAGAATTTGTTCAATCTCCGGTTGTAGAAGAACAAATCCAACATTTTGCACAACAACAACCTGTTTATCAACAACCTGTTCAGCCGCAATATCAACCTGAACCACAATATTACGAACAAAAACCACAAATTAAACAACAATCTCATCAACAAAGAGTAGTTTCAAGAGAAACAAAAACTTATTATGCAAATCAACAACTTGAAACAAGAGAAAAATTTACGTCAACAATGGAACAATCATTAAGACGTAGCATAAAAATCGTTTGTGCACAAAGAGGAATCATGTTTGCACAATTTGTTGAAGAAGCATGTCGCGAAAAATTAAAGAAAGAAGGTTTTAGATAATGCCAATCATTTCATCTTTCTGTAAAAAGGGCGGAGTTGGAAAAACAACAGTCCTAGGATATCTTGCACATTATTATGCAAACAAAGGAAACACAGTTTTAGTTATTAGTGCCGACGATCAAAACAGTATTTTTAAAATCTTTGGTGCAGACAAGTTTGTTACCGAAAGAGATGATGACTTTTTTGAAAATTTATTAGTTGGCGAAAAACAACCACAAGATGTAGTTTTCGAGTCAAGAATAAATATGTATTTAATGAAAACCTTAAATACAGACAGATTATCTTTAACTTTAACGTTAAAACGTGCTGAAGAGAAGAAATTACGTGAGACAATCGAGAATTTTAGAAATTATTTTGACTATATTTTTATCGATTTTCCGCCATCAAGCAGTCGTTTAAGTGAAATCTTGTTAGACTTAAGTGATTCTATTCTTCTTGTAGTCGGGTTGGACATTCTTGGTTTGGAAGGGTATTCTAATACAATTCAGTACTTTGTCGACCAAGACATCAATTTAGACAAAATTAAGTACATAATTCCTGTTGGTTACAACCCTGTAAAGATAGCTCCAAAAACTTGTTTAAAAAAACTTACTGAAGAAGCCCAAAATTTAACTCCAGAAGCCAAAATTTCGGCTCCAATCAAGGAAAAAGCGGTCATAAAGAACCTTCAAGCAGAAGGAGTTTCTGTGTTTGACCAACATCAAATGAAAGATCGCTTCCACCAAAAGAATAGAGACGAAATTCAAAAGGATTTAAAGGCTATTTTTGACGGATTAAACCTTGAATAAGCTTAAATAAAAACAAAAAAACTCCCTTTTGGGAGTTTTTTATTTTTAAAATACTCTTACTGGAAGAAGTAATTGTGTTAACTCTGGTGTCTTTTCACCTTTAATGACAGCTGGTTTGATTTCTCCAGTGAAGTTGATTTCGATGATTGAGTCATCAATTGCTCTTAAGGCATCATTAAGATATTTTGTGCTGAACGCTGTTTGAAAAGGAAAATTAGAGCTAATTTCTAGAGCTTCAACTTCCTCAACAACTTTACCAATCTCTGTTGAGTTTGATGAAATTTCGATTGTTTTTGAGGCTGAAACGTTAAATTTAACAACGCTTAGATTATCTGAATTTGTGAATAAACTTGCTCTATCTACTGCAGCAACAATGTCTGCTTTTTTAAATTTAATACTTAACATTTTTTCTTTAGGGAAAAGACTTGAAGTGTCCGGATAATTACCTTCAACGAGTCTTGTTAAAAATGAAATGTTTTTGTATTTGAATAAGATTGTTTTATCAATTAAATACATGTTTACACTATCAGAAGAATCATCTAAAATTTTGCCTAATTCTTCTAAAGATTTGCTTGGAATGTTTACAATAGTTTTTGAATAACCTGTTTCTATTTCTTGCTCTTTTCTAGCAAGTCTAAAACTGTCTGTTGCGGTAACAATTACCATTTGTTTTAAAATGGCAAAATTCACACTTGTAAGTATGATTCTAGATTCTGATGTAGCCGCTGCAAAAGCAGTTTGTCTAATAAGTTGTTTTAAACTTTTACTTTCAAACGAAATTGGTTCGTTCTTAGAATCAAAATTTACACTTGGGAAAAATTCTTTATCATACGCTATCAATGTAAAGTCAGATCTTTCTGACACTATCTTAATTGTCTTTTCTTCAAAGACTGTGAAATCGACAAGTTTGCCTTCTATTTTTTTTGCGATTTCAACAAAGTACTTACCTGGGACAACACAATAACCTGTTTCTTCGATTATCACGTTATCACCTGCATTAAGAGTTATTTGAACTGAGATCTCTTTGTTAGTTGTTGTAAAAATTAAACTTTCATCTGTAGCTTCAATTTTAATTCCTGTTAAAACAGGTAAGGGCTTTTTATCTGAAAGACCTTTCGAAACATCAACTAGAGTTTGTTGTAATAACTCTCTATCGATTGAAAATTTCATGGTTGCTCCTTTATTATTATTTATTTTTAAGTTAATTATATTATTATTAAGCGATGTGGAAAAGTGGATAACTTCTATAAATCATTCATTTTTTCTATTTTTTTGTTTATATTTAAGATATCTTGTTTAATGTTAGAATCTTTTTCTATGCCGTTTTCTATTTTATCAAAAGAATGTGCAATAGTGGAATGATCTTTTCCACCAAGGAAATCCCCAATTTTTTTAAGTGGAAAACTATAGTTGTTTCTTAAAATATAAACCAAAACATCTCTTGCATAAACGAGATTTTGTTTACGTGATGTAGATACCAAATCTTTCGAAGTGATATTGAAATAATTAGCGACAACATTTTTTATACGTTCTATTTCGACTGTGTTACCTTCCGCGTCACTTGTTTTTTCTCTATTTAATGAAGAAAGAGAAAGCTTAGCATTCTCTAAAGAGAATTCTTGATTAAACGCAACACAAGTATAAACGAATTTTCTTAAAGCTCCTTCAAGTTCTCTAATGCTTTCTGTAAAGTTTTCAGCAATGTAAGAAAGAGCTTCGTCAGAAACGTTTTCCGGAGTTTCAATTAGAAATTGAAGTTTTTTCTTTAAAATAGCTTTACGAAGTTCAAGATTAGGTTTTTTTATATCCACAGGTAATCCCCAAGAAAAGCGAGATTTTAAACGAGACATTAAATCTAACTCACTTGCAGGTCTATCTGAAGTAATTACAATTTGTTTATTGTTTTCAAATAAATCTTCAAAAAGCTTGAAGAACTCTTCTTGAGAAGCTGTTTTACCAGAAAGGAACTGAATATCGTCTACTAAAAGTAGATCAGCGCTTCTGTAATAATCATTAAATTGAGCTGCAGCTTCAGTAGAACGTTGATTTTTGCTTTTAGCGTTATAAAAATCTTCAACAAATTGTTGAGCTGTAGTATAAACTACATTAGCATTAATATTATTATCTAACACATAATGTCCGATAGACATCATCAAATGGGTTTTACCAAGCCCTACATCCCCAAATAAATAAAGAGGATTACTAGTAACATGTAAGCTTCCTGCAACTTGCAATGCAAAAGTGAAAGCTTCTCTATTAGCTTCACCTGTAACAAAGTTGTTAAAAGTGTACTCAGGCTTTAATTTTCTAGAACGAATTGGAGACGGTTTATCCGCAACATTTAATGCAACAGAACTTTTTTTCTCTTCTTCTTGTTTTATTTCTTCTTCCAAAATTAATTTAAAGCCCATTTTTTCTTCAATCAATTCACAAAGAAATTGATTCATTTGTTCTAAGTAAAACTTTTCTATTTTATATTTTATAAATTGATTACTAACAATTAAGTAAATGTAATTGTTGTGAACATGATATATTTTGTTTATTTGTTGAAAAGTATCTTCGAATACTTGTTTTGAATAGCAAGCCTCTAGTTTCTCTTTGACTGCCTGCCATAGCTTTTCAGCATTATCCATATGATTCACCTCTATTGTTAATTTTATCATAAGAGAGAAAAAAATAAAAACAAAAAGAAATAAAAATTTTTTTATATATAATAAAGAAAAAGAAAGTGAAAAAAGTAAACTAAAAAAAAGATAAAAAAAGTTGCAAGTAAAATTATTTGACTTTTAATTAAGTTTGTTATATACTAATACAGCATGGTTTTATAACAATATTGGAGGTGCTCAAATGAAAAGAACATACCAACCTAACAAACGTAAACACAGTAAAACACACGGCTTTCGTGCTCGTATGGCTACAGCTAATGGAAGAAAAGTATTAGCTCGCAGACGTTCAAAAGGTAGAGCAGTATTATCTGCTTAATAACAATTTAATATTAAACTTGGACCACTTCTGTCAAAACAAATTAATAGGAGTGGTCTTTTTATTTACAAGATGTAGATGTCTTCATAGGAGGATTTATGAAAAAAGAATATAGATTAAAGAAAAACCATGAAATTGCCTCAATAGTTTTAAAAAGACAAAGACTATCATCAGAATATTACATCATTTATTTTTTATATAATAAAGAAAGTGTTAATAACGAATTTAATACTAAAGTTGCTATATCAGTTTCAAAAAAATACGGTAAAGCTTTTGAAAGAAATAAAGCAAAAAGATTAGTAAGAGAAATCGTAAGACCGAATCTTTCTTTATTAATAAATAAAAAGATAGTAATTGTAATTAAACAAAAAGCAAAAGAAATATCATTTGATTGTTTAAAACAAGATCTTATTTCTTTATTAAAAAGAGTAAATAAAAAAGGAGAAAAAAATGAACAAAAGAGTAATTAGAATAGTTTCTATTTTTGCGGTTATTTGTTTTTGTTTGTTAGCTCTTGCAAGTTGTGGTGGAAATAGTGGTTATGTAACAGACTATTTAGAAGCCAAGAGTAAAGAGCCAACAGAAAAAGAAATAGAAAGTGGAGCAAAAAAGACTTTTGATGAAGCTGTAGACTGGGCTGAACTTCAAATCTTTGATGCTATCTTAGATACTTTAGCAGAACAAGGAGTGACTACTCCAGAAAAATTAGATGAAAACTTAAAAGCATATGTTTTAGATGGTGAAAAAGATGAAAAAGCATATGAAGAATCAATTAAAGCTCTTAATGATTTAGTTAAACCTGAACACCATAGTCTAATCAAAGAAAAGATTAAAACAGTTATGGAAGAATATTGTAATCTTGATCAAGTTAAAGAAACTTGGAAACAAGACTTAATTAAAGCGGATTTAACAAGATTTACAAGAATGTTAGAAAATGCAGATGATTTTACAGCTTTATCAACAGATACGCATAAAGATGCAAGAAAAGATTTAGTTGAAGCGTTAAAAGAAAAATCAAGTGGCTGTACTAGTTTCTTCCAAGCATCAACAAATGTTAAAGCAGAAGAAAATTTTGAATATTATAAAGAAAATGAAGAAAAAAATGTTTATAAGATTTTTGCTTCATATATGGTTAGTGTTAATGTTAGACAAACAGAACAAGAACCAATTAGTTTCCAACTAAGAACTAATGAAGGTTTTGGTGTATTTGTTAGTGATTTCTTTGGAAATTTCTTTGATAATTTCTTAGTATTCCCAGTAGGTATTATTTTATGGTTTACATCAAGTATTACTGGCGGATGGTATATTATCGGTTTATTCGTAACAACATTATTAATTAGAACAGCTGGTTGGCCAATTTATGCAAAAACAAATGATATGAGTTTAAAAATGCAAGTAATTCAACCAGAAATGCAAAAATTAGAAGAAAAATACGCTAATAGACAAGATCCAGATTCACAAAGAATGAAACAAGCAGAACTTGCTCAAATCTATAAAAAGAATAAAATTGGTTTAGGCGGATGTTTCTTACCGTTCTTACAATTCCCAATTTTCATGGCAGTTTATGGTGCTGTAAGAAGATTCCCGTATACTGTTGTAACAGCTGATTCTGAATTATTTAATACAGGTTGGATGGATTGGGCAAATACAACATTATTTGGTGGAAAAATGCATTCGAATCTATTCTTCTTACCTTTTGATTTATTCAAAGATTCTTCAGAAGGCGGATGGCAACTTGCAGGTATTATTGTATTAGTTATTCTTGTTTGCGGAACACAATTCTTAAGTCAATTCTTATCTGAAAGAAGACAAAAAACTAATTTTGATCGTCAACAAGAAGATATTCCAGAATACAGAAGAAAAGCTTACAAACAACAAAAGAACCAAAATCAAAATATGATGAAATATGTAATGTATATGATGATATTCATGATGGGTTCGTTTGTATTTACAAGTAAAGCAGGTCTTGGTATTTATTGGTTAATTGGTAACTTATATTCAATATTACAAATGTTTATTAATAATGAATTCGGCCAAAGAAAATTAAAGAAAATGAAAGCTGCTTCTGAAAATAACTATTATACAGTTATTCCAAGTAAAGACGAAAAAAAGAAAAACAAGAAGAACAAATAAAAAGAGGGAATTATGAAAGAAAAATTATATATCGGAAAAACTATAGAAGAAGTAGAAAAATTAGCGGTAACTGATTTAGGTGTTTGTAAAGATGATTTATATTTTGATATTCTTTCAGAAGATGGAAAGCCTGTAGAAGAAACAGAAATCAACGTTATTGTTGATGCTAACCCTGTAAAAAAAGGTAAAGACTTCCTTGAAAACTTCTTAAAAGAAGCAGAGATTTATGGTTTTGTTGAAAGAAAGATGAGAGATAATGTTGTTGAATATTCAATTTCAACAGATGATGCAAATGGTGTTTTAATCGGACATAACTCTCAAACTTTAGCGTCATTACAATTCTTAACTTCATTAATTGTTAATCAATATTATAATAGAGAAACAGAAAACGGATTAATCGTAAAAGTTGACGTTGGCGGATATAGAAAAAAACGAGATGAAAAATTAGAAAAAATGGCAACTAGAATCGCAAGAGAAGTTGCAAAATCTAAGATTCCTGCAAAACTTCGTTTTATGAACGCTTACGAAAGAAAAGTTATCCACAATAAGTTATCTGATTGGAGAGATGTTACAACACATTCAGAAGGCGTTGAACCAAGAAGATATATTGTTATTGAACCAAAACAAAAATAGTAACAAAAAAGAGTAGCTAAAGCTACTCTTTAATTATTTTAATATATATATATTTACTTCACAAGTGTATATATATTAAATAAATATTTAAATATGTTTTTGAGTATAAAAAAAGAAAAAAGCTCGAATTAGGAGCTTTTTTCAAAGAAACGAGAATTGAATAAAAATTAAGGATTCTCTTCGGTAGGTAGGAGTTCTACTCAAAGAGTAATTAAAGTATAACATTATTCAAAAAAATAATGTATAAAAAAGTTTGTGAAAGTGTTTACACAAAAAGCAAAAGCGAATTAGTAAAAAACATAAAGAAAAAATGATATACTTGTAATAGATAAATTTGCTCCTAAGGAGGAAAGTATGGAAAAAAGATTTGAAGAAACGATTGTAGGGATTGCGACCGGTGTATCAAAAGGTGCGATTTCAATTGTTAGATTAAGTGGAGATGATGCTATCAAAATAGCTAATTCTGTTTTTAAAGGTAAAAATTTAGAAAAACAAGAATCTCACACTGTTTCTTATGGACATATAGTCGATTACAACACAAAAGAAGTTATAGATGAAGTTTTGGTTTCTATTTTTAAAGCGCCAAGAACTTATACAAAAGAAAATGTAGTTGAAATAAATTGTCATGGTGGTATTTTTGTAACAAACCAAATTTATGAAAACTTACTTATTGCTGGTGCAAAACCAGCTGAACCTGGTGAGTTTACAAAAAGAGCTTTTTTAAATGGTCGAATTGATTTAACAAAAGCAGAAGCTGTAATGGATATTATTGATGCCGAAAACAAAAACGCAGTAAAACTTGCAAATGCAGGATTAAGTGGAAAAATTGCAAACACAATAAGAAATTTACGACAAGATGTTGTTAATATTCTTGCGGTAATTAGTGTTAATATTGATTATCCTGAATATGATGATGTTGAAGAACTAACTAATAATGAACTTTTGCCAAAATTAAAAGAAATAAAAGAGTATTTAGAAAAACTTTTAGAAAATTCGAAAAGCGCTAAATATTTAAAAGATGGTATTGATGTATCTATTATTGGTAAACCTAATGTAGGTAAAAGCAGTCTTTTAAATCTGTTATTAGGAGAATCAAGAGCTATTGTTACAGATATTCCAGGCACAACAAGAGACGTTATAGAAGCTAAAGTTAATATTAACAACATAACTCTTAATTTACTTGATACTGCAGGTATTAGAAACACGAGTGATATTGTAGAACAAATTGGTGTTGAAAAAGCAAAAGAATCTATCAATAAAGCAGATCTTGTTTTAATGGTTATCGATATTAGTAAAGAAATTGATGAAAGCGATCTATCTTTATATAATATGGTTTCTGAAAAACCACATGTACTTGTTGCAAACAAATCGGATTTAGAGTGTGTGGCAGACCTTTCTTTATATAATAAAGAAGTGGTATATATATCTGCATTAAATAGTACAGGTTTAGAAGAATTAGAAAATAAGATTACAAGTGTTATATTTGGAGAAAAAGCACAAATAAAAGATGCAACATATATAAGTAATGCACGTCAAGTTGCAAAACTAAACGAAGCGTTGATAGCTTTAAATGTTGCAATTCAAAAATGCAATTAAGGTGAATATGTTGATATTATTGATATATATATAAGAGAAGCATATTTATCGCTTGGCGAAATTATTGGAGAAGGTAGCATTGATAGTTTAATTGATGAACTGTTCTCGAAATTTTGTTTAGGTAAATAGCCGATTGTTTGACAAAGAGAAAAAATAAATGTATAATCGGTATATATAATTGGTAGTGATTAGGACAAGTAAATTAAAATTTTCTAAAGAAGTGACTTAAGGATAGTGAAAA
>CAJGCS010000040.1 GCA_904501965.1 uncultured Bacilli bacterium
CTTTTGATGAAAGTTCAAAAATCTATAAACTTGAATCAAATACAAAAATTTCTGGCGACTTACCTATTTTAGATGGTGCAACTGCTTTGCTTCCTGTATATAGTGCTGTCGCTCATGCAATATATCCAAAAGAATCAGTTATCTTTGATGGAGAAAAGTATACAGATGAAAGCAGTATTCGTTTTACTGATACTAAATATGCCTATAAAGGAATCGTTGATGGCGATGTAGATATTATTATTTGTGCAGGTCCATCAGCTGATCAAAAGAAATATGCCTTAGATAACAATGTTGAACTTGTATATGTTCCAATTGGTTTAGAAGCATTTGTATTTATAAATCATGTCGATAATCCTGTAAATAACTTAACAGTTCAACAAATTAGAGATATTTACACAGGTAAAATTATTAGTTGGCATCAAGTTGGAGGACCATTTAGATTAATAAACCCATTAACTAGACCTGAGGCAAGTGGTTCTCAAGCAACATTTAGACGTTTTTTAGGAAAAGATAACGAAATTAAAAAGAATCCAATTCAATCATTTGGTTCTTCTATTGGCTTTTCATTTAGATTTTATGTTGAGGATTTAGTTGGTAATTCAAAAGTTAAAGCAATTAGTGTTAATGGGGTTGAACCTACAAAAGAAAATATTAGAAATAAAACATATCCAATAAGTGTAGAGTTTTATGCAGTATATAGAAAAGATAACAATAATCCTAATATACAAAAAGTAATTGACTTCTTATTATCTGAAGAAGGTCAAAAAATCATTGATGAAACTGGTTATGTAAAAATTAATGAATAAAAAAATACCAAGTTTAACTAATTTGTTAAACTTGGCTTTTTTATTATTTACCTGAAATCATTAATTTCTTAACAGCAATTGTTGGAGCAGCAACGCCTAAGAAACGATCTTCAATATCATTACCAATATGAGTTACTTCATTAAACATTTCAAAGAAATTACCAGATGTTACAAATAGTGTAATTGGTTTTACGATTTCACCATTTTCAATTAAAGCACCAGATGATTGAACATTGAATGCACCAGAAATTGGATTTAAACCAGCATGTAAACCAGCAACATCAGTAATATAAATACCATGTTTGATTTGTTTAATAATTTCTTCTTTTGTTTCAGTACCTGGAAGTAATACAAGGTTATTAGGTCTTACACCTTTACCGCATTTACCACCATTACCAGTTGATTCGCAGCCAAAGAAATTAGCTGTTTTTTGATTGTGCATAAATGTATTAAAGATACCATTTTCAACTAACTTCTTAGTCTTAGTAGGAACAGCTTCACCATCAAATGCACTCTTATCTAATGCTTTTGGATAGAATGGGTCATCAACGATAGTAATATTTTCACCAAATACTTTTGTTCCTAATTTATCGACTAAGATTGACATTTTTTTCATAGCAGCTTCGCCTGAGAATACAGATGAGAATGCTTGTAAAATTTCTGTTGCAACATCACTCTTTAAAACAACTTCATATTCACCAGTAAGTGGACTGCCAGCACCAAGAGTAAATAAAGCATTATCTAAAGCTTCTTTTAAAATCTTGTCTTTATCAATTGCTTCAAACTTAGTATTATAATCACCAGCATAACCTACAGATGTATTACCAGCTTCATCAGCTGCAACAACACCAATAACTAGTGCCATGTAACTATCTTCGCTAACAAGGTTAACACCTTTAGAGTTAATAATTTCTACTCTTTGTTTAGCTTCTGTAAAGTTGCAATGTCCAACTTGACGAATACGCGCATCACCTGCAAGTGCTCGTGCTTCCATTTCTTTTAATAATTCAACTTTTTGTTCGAATGAATAATTATCATAATCTGCTTTTAATGATTCAACTGCTTCATATTTAGCTCCACCAGCAAAGATGAATTCTTTTTCAGGTGCAGTTAGAACTTTTGAGTTTTCAATTAATTGATGAAGTAAAGCTTCAACTGCTTCTTCAGAAACATTTTCAGTAGAAACTACTGCCATTTTACCGTTATATAAACCTCTAATAGTAATTGCTCTTAGATTACTCAGATTATATGTTTCAACTTTACCTTTTAATAATTTAATATTATTACTTACAGAACTTTCTGCATAAATTTCAATTTCACTAATGCCTAATGCTAAGCCTTTTTCAATAATTTTTGAAAATTCCATTATTTGGCACCTCCTTTACCACCAACAGTCATATGTGATAATCTAATTGTTGGTTGTCCAACGTTAGTAGGAACAGATCCACTTAAAGAACCGCACATACCTTGACCAACATCAAGGTTATCAGCAATCATGTCAATTCTCATAAGAACATCTTTACCAGAACCAACTAATGTAGCACCACGAACTGGTTTAGTGATTTTTCCATCTTCGATTAAATAACCAACATTTACTGCAAAGTTAAATTCACCAGTAGCAGGGTTTACAGAACCACCGCCCATTTTCTTTGCAAATAGACCAAATTTAGTATTTTTAATAATTTCTTCAAATGTAGATTCACCTGGTAAGAAATATGTGTTAGTCATTCTTGATGTAGTAACACGTTTATAAGTTTCTCTTCTTGAAGAACCTGTAATAGGATGATTCATCTTCTTAGAGTTTCTCTTATCAACTAAGTAAGATTTTAAAATACCATTTTCAATTAATACATTTCTTTGTGCAGGAGTACCTTCATCATCTACGTTAATTGAACCCCATGCATTTTCATCAATACCAGTGTCAACAGCATTAACGATATCACTTGCAACTTTTTGTCCAAGTTTACCACAGAATACTGACATACCAGGAGCTACAGATGTTGCTTCTAAACCATGAACACAAGCTTCATGTAAGATAACTCCACCAAAACCATTATGAATAACAACTGGAATATCTCCACCTTGCATTTCATCTGCATGTAACATTTCTACAGCATCATGAGCAACGTCTTTTGCAAATTCAATTGGATCAAATCCTTCAAACATTTCCATACCTTGGTTACGTCCAAAGCTTTGATGAACTGATTGCATGTTTTTACCATCTGATGCAACAGCTGATAAATTAAATCTTGTATTACAACGATAGTCACTTTGACAAGTTCCATCACTTGCAAAAACAAAAATTTCTTGTTCTTTTTTTGTAACAGATGAAATTACTTGAACGATTTCATTACTGTATTCAAATGCAGCTTTACTACCATTTGCCATAAGAGCAATTTCTTCATCCCAGTTTTCGCCACGAACACGTTTTGGATCAACTATCTTTTTAACTTCTTTTGTAACAAAAGGAGCGATTTCAGTAGTTTTTTCTCCTGTGAAACTTTCAGCAAGTTTACTTGCAAGAGCAACCATGTTTTCTACAGTACATTCTGTTAAAGCACCTACAACTTCAGTTCCATCTTTGATAACACGAATTGAAGCACCTTTAACCTTGTTACAAGTTACATTTGAAATATTGTTTGAAGTCATTTCAATTGCTTCATTTGTAGTTTCTTCCATGTAAACTTCTGCAAATTCACCGCCTGTTGCAAGGGCAGCTTCAAGGATTCTTGTAGCACATTTTTCACATAAATTAAATTTAAATTCTGCCATAATATTAATCCCCTTTCTTATTTAAAAATAATTATTTGTTTATGTTTTATTATATCATACTTATAAATAACAAGAAAATTAAAAAGTCAATGAAAACCTTTACATTGACTTTTTTTATAATTTTATATCATATTAAATAAGTTATCGTTTATTCCATTTTTCAAAATTTCTTTGACAATTTTATTTTCTTGTTGCTTGTCAATTGGTTTATTAACTAAAGTTGAAACATCTTTTATTACACTTCTGATTGATGTTTCATTCGATAAATCCATACTTCTAACTTTCTCAACAAGAGCAAATACAGCACTTGGTTCAATATTATTCTCAGCTATGAAATTTAGAGCTTTATTCATATTCATAAAAAAATCACCTCTAATACACTATATGATAATAGCCTATAAGAGGTGATTAAATTTCTTTTTTTCTTAAAATAATTTTTATTGGTGTACCTTCAAGTTCGAAAGCCTCACGTAATTTATTTTCTATATAACGTTCATATGAAAAATGCATATAGTTAACATCATTTACAAATAAAACAAATGATGGTGGACAAGTTTCTACTTGCGTACCATAGAAAATCTTTAAGCGGTCACCATTAAAAATTGGTGCTTGGTTCATAATCGTTGCATCAAGGATAATATCATTAAGAACATTTGTTTGAACACGACGTTGATAGTTTTCATATACTCTTTTGATTTCATCAAAAAGTAAGTGTACTCTTTGGTTTTTTAAAGCAGATACAAATACTACTGGAGCATAATTTAAGAATAAGAAATGTGCTCTAATATTTTCAACATATTCTTTCATTGACTTGTCTGTTTTATCAACAGCATCCCATTTGTTTACAACAATAATTACAGCTTTATTGTATTCAGCAGCATACCCAGCAACGCGTTTATCTTGTTCTTCGATTGGCTTAGTTCCATCTAATAATAATAAAACAACACTAGATCTTTCAATTGCTTTAATAGCTCTTAGAACACTATATTTTTCAGCATTCTCATAAATCTTGCCTTGTTTTCTAATACCAGCTGTATCGATAACAACATAAGATTCACCATCTCTAATAAATGGTGTATCGATTGCATCACGAGTTGTACCAGGTACATCGCTTACAATAACTCTTTCTGTTCCTAATATTGCATTAGTTAAAGAACTCTTACCAACATTAGGTTGACCGATTAAACAAAATTCAAGTGTATTGTCGTATCTTTTTAGTTTTTTCTCAGGTAATGTTTTAACAATTGCATCAAGTAAATCACCGATACCAATACCATGTAAAGCACTAATTGGAAATACTTCATCTACACCAAGATTATAAAACTCATAAACATTATCCATGAATTTTATATCATCTATTTTATTTGCGGCAACAAGAATTGGCTTGTTATAACGATGCAGAACTTTAATTACATCTTCATCTCCGTTTGTGATACCTACACGTCCATCAACAACAAAGACAATTAAGTCTGCTTCGTTCATTGCAAGCTCAGCTTGTGCTCTTATTTCTTCCATAAAGGCAGCATTGCTAATTTCAATGCCGCCTGTATCGATTAAAGAAAATTCTTGATCTAACCATTCGCAATTTGCATAAAGTCTATCTCTAGTGATACCACTTACGTCATCAGTAATTGCAAGTTTATCTCCTGCAATACGATTAAATACGCTAGACTTGCCGACGTTGGGACGACCAACGATTGCGACAGTTCCAAGTTTCATATATTATTTCCTTTTAATTATTTTTTTGATTTTTTAGAAGCTTCTTCTTCAAATAAATTTAAACCTGCAAATAAATCTGCCATAGTTGAAACAGGAGTTTCACTATCTTGTTGTTTCATATATTTATCAAAAGATTCTCTTTCTTTGTTTAATTCGATTGCTTTAATACTTACTAATAATTTAGCACGTAAAGGATCGCAATTTAATACTAAAGCTTCAACTTCAGTTCCAACAGGGTAAATTTCATCTACTCTACCTACGCGACGAGTTGCAGAAACTTCACCAACTGGTAAGTATCCAGTTACATTTTTGTAACTAACTTTTGCACCTTTTTCATCAACAGCTGCAATAGTAACATTAATAATATCATTACGATTTAATTTGATGTCACCCCAAGTGTTTTCTAAAGTTGCTCTTCTTGATAAGCTAACGCGTTTTTTCTTGCTATCGATATCAAGAACTTTAACTTTTAAAGTTGATCCTTCAGTAACTTGTTCTTCAAGTTTATCAGTTAATAACCAAGAGTATTCACCTTTTGGCATTAAACCAGAATATTCATCAGTAAGTTTAATAATTAAACCAGCAGGAATAATTTTTTCAACTGTTCCTTCAAATACATCACCAACATGGTATTGTTCACATAAAATTTCCCAAGGATGACGAGTCATTGCTCTTAAAGAAAGACTAATTTTACCTTCTTCAATTTTAATAATTTTAGCTTGAACTTCTTGACCAACTTGTAAGTGTTGTTTAACATCACGAACTTGTTTATGATCAATTTCTGATTGATGTAATAAACCAGTTTGACTTCCGAATGAAAGGATTGCACCAAATGGAAGTAATGTAGTAACTGTTGCAGTTACAACTTGTCCTTCTGCTAATGCATCAAATTCAGCTTTTTTAGCAAGTCTTGCAGTTTTTCTTGAAGCTAAAGTTTGAGATACTTGGATTTGAGCTTTTTCAGCATCAATGAAAGTAACTAATACTTGTAATTCTTCACCTACTAATTTTGATAAAGCTTCTAAACTAACTTCTGATTGTTTAACAGGTAAGAAAACTTCATGTCCTTCATAAGATAGGAATGCGCCAGTTTTTAATACTTTAGAAACTTTTGCACTAATGATTTCATCAGCTTCTTTTAAAGCTTGGAACTTAGCAAGCTTAGCTTCTTTTCTAGCTTTTGCTGCAGCTTCTTTAGCTTCTTTAGCTAATCTTTCTTGTTCTAATTTTGTAGATAAGATGTATAAAGGTTGACCAGTTTTTTGATCTTTAGATAGTGATTTAACTTGAGCTTCAAATTGTTCACCAACATTATAATATTCATGTAAACTATGACCGTCAACAACGTCTAGTATATCATTTGAATAGATAATACCTAAAGCATCTTCTCCTAATTCAATTTTTAAATAACTTGGTGTTACATGGATAATGTAACCTTGAACATTTTGTCCATTTACAAATTTTTCGCTCATTTTCTTAAAACCTCTCTCATATGCTAACTTAATAATTGTGTTTACTACTTCTTCAATAGTCATATCTGATGAATCAACTATAATTGCATCATCTGCTTTTCTAAGCGGATTGATTTTTCTAGTTGAATCTTTAAGATCTCTTGCCTCTATCTCCTTAATTGTTTCTTCAAGTGATAATTCCACTCCTGCAAGATCTCTTTCTTTTTTTCGACGCAAAGCGCGACACTCAACTGATGCATCCAAATAGATTTTTAGATTTGCATTTGGAAGTACAACAGTACCAATGTCTCTACCATCCATAACAACGTTGATAGATTCACTAATTTTGCGTTGAAGCTCTACTAAATATGATCTAACGCAACCGATTTTAGATGGAGTTGAAACATTATTAGTAATTTCAACTGAACGAATTGCTTTACTAACATTTTCTCCATCTAAATAAATATCACCATTAATAAATGTGATATCAGTTCCATCTAAGAATCCATACGCATTATCGTCTTCCATATTAACGCCTAAACGCATAGCTTTTAGAGTAACAGCACGGTACATTGCACCAGTATCTAAATATTCAATATTCAATTTTTTGGCAATCTCTTTAGAGATTGTAGATTTACCAGCACCAGCTGGACCGTCGATTGCAATTTTAAACATATTCATAACCTCAATAAAGGATTATACCATATTTGTATTATGATTTCATCCAAATAACTTATTTTTTTAACTACTCTTGCGGTTCTAAATCTAAGTCATTTCGACAAATTGTAATTTCTAATGGTTTAGATTTATTAGAAGTTACCATTTTCTTACCGTTATCGGCAATTGCAGTTCTTAATACAGAATAATCGATTGGAACAAAGCCATCATCACAGAAAATATAACTTGCAAGATCTGACTTATTATTGCCATAATGAATAACGTTCATATCGATTGCTTCATGCATATTTGATTTAACAACCTTAAGATACATTTTACCAACGTGGTTTTTCTTGCCCTTGTTGATTTCTTCAGGTCTCATACGTTTAATGTTACCACGGTTAGTTAATACAACAATAATATCTTTATCTCTAACAACTTTTGCACCAACAACATAATCGTTTGGACGAGATTTAAGTTCAATTGATTTAACACCAAATGATGCTGGTTCAATAACAGAAACCTCAGATGCATCATAACGATTCATAAATCCATCTTTAGTACAAATTACGATTTCACCGGCCTCGCCATTCATCATATCTGCACTTACTACTTCATCGCCTTCACGAAGTTTTGTTGCCATAACAACTTTAGAGTAACGGTTAACTTTAAGTTTATCAATTTTAATACGTTTAATTAAACCTTGTTTTGTTGCAATAACTACATATTTATCTTGATCAAAGTCACTAATTGGATATGAGAAAATAACTTTTTCGTCTGTATCCATACCAATAAGTGTACTTACATGATAACCTAAATCTTTATGTTTACATTCAGGAATTTTGTGGATTGGTAAGTATACATAGTTACCTTTGTTAGTAAATTGTAATAAAACATCTGTTGTTGAAACAGAATAAATATCTGAAATTACGTCTCCATCTTTTAACTTAGTAGGTTCAGTAGTTGCTAAGAATGCTTTTTTACTTAAATGTTTTAAATAACCATCATGAGAAATAATTAACATTACATCTTCTTTACTGATGATATCTTCAGTCTTAACAACAACTTCTTCAACTTCTTGTTCTATAGAAGTACGACGTGGTTCATTGATTTGTTCTTTTGTTTCATTAAACTCCATAGCAATAGCTTTTAATAAACTACGTTCGCTATTTAATGTTTGTCTAATCTTCTTAATTTTTTGTTCAAGTTCTTTTGCTTCTGTTCTAAGTTCAAAAATATCAGTATTTGTTAAACGATATAATTGTAAAGTAACAATTGCTTCTGCTTGTAATTCAGTAAAATTATATTTTGAAACAATGTTTTCTTTCGCATCAGCTTTATTTTTAGAATTCTTGATTGTAGTAATAACAGCATCAAGTATTGATACCATTGCTATTAAACCTGCAACAATTTCTTGACGTTTTAATGCTCTTTCTAAATCATAATTACATTTATTTCTCATTACTTCTTTTTGGTGATCAATATAAGCATCAATAAAATCAATTAACCCCATATAACATGGTTTACCTCTAACAATCGCAACCATATTAAAATTATAATTAACTTGTAATTCAGTAGCTTTGTATAAGAAATTTAAAATAACATCAGGATTAATATCTCTTCTTACATCAATAACAATTCTAAGACCAGTTTTATCACTTTCATCACGAATCATTTTAACGCCATCAACATTTTTTAGTTGAATTTGATCACTCATCTTCTTAAGTAATGC
>CAJGCS010000041.1 GCA_904501965.1 uncultured Bacilli bacterium
GAAGATATTAAAAAACATTTTGAAACTTATCTTAACGAACTTCGTGAAAGCCCTAAAGCTGATGGTGCTGAACGTATTTACACTCATGGTGAAAAAGAAATGTTAGCAGTTAAGAAATTTGAAGAACAAGGTATTCCTGTAAATGAAAATACAGTTAAAGAAATGATTGAAATGGCTGAATATTTACATATGGATGTTAAAGAATATTTCGGTGATTTCAAAGCATCAGATTCAAATTTCAAGAGTAGTTACTAAGATAATCTAGGAGGATATTAAAATGGCTGAAAAAACAGTTTATGAAAAAAGCTTAGAACTTCATGAACAACATCATGGTAAAGTTGAAGTTCTTTCAAAAGTAAAAGTTGAAAATAAAGCAGATCTTGCTCAAGCATATTCACCAGGTGTTGCAGAACCTTGCCGTGAAATTCATAAAAATCCAGAAAACGTATTTAAATATACAGCTAAAGGTAATTTAGTTGCAGTAGTATCTGATGGTACTGCCGTACTTGGTCTTGGTGATATTGGACCTCTTGCAGCTATGCCAGTTATGGAAGGTAAAGCTATTTTATTTAAAGAATTTGCAAATGTTGATGCTTTCCCTATTTGCTTAGATACAAAAGATACTGAAGAAATTATCGAAACAGTTAAACGTATTGCCCCTACATTTGGTGGTATTAACTTAGAAGATATTTCTGCACCTAGATGTTTTGAAATCGAAAGTCGTCTTAAAAAAGAACTTGACATTCCTGTATTCCATGATGACCAACATGGTACTGCAATCGTAGTATGTGCAGGTTTAATCAATGCATTAAAAGTTGTTAAAAAAGAATTTAAAGATGCAAAAGTTGTTATCAATGGTGCAGGTTCTGCAGGTATTTCAATTTGTAAATTAATTTTACAATTTGGTGTTGAAGATATCGTATTAGTAGATAGAGCTGGCGCTTTATGTCCAGGTGAAGAATGGATGAACCCTGCTCAAAAAGCTATGGCTGAAATTACTAATAAAAATAAACAACGTGGACCTTTATCAGAAGTTATCAAAGGTAAAGACATCTTCATTGGTGTATCTGCACCTAATGTTGTTACTCCTGAAATGGTTTCTACTATGGCTAATGATGCTATCGTATTTGCAATGGCTAACCCTACTCCTGAAATTATGCCTGATCTTGCAAAACAAGGTGGTGCAAGAATAGTTGCTACAGGACGTTCAGATTTCCCTAACCAAATCAATAACGTTTTAGTATTCCCTGGTATTTTCCGTGGAGCTTTAGATGTAAGAGCTACTGAAATTACTGAAGAAATGAAATTAGCTGCTAGCCGTGCAATTGCATCGCTTGTAACTGAAGAAGAATTAAACGAAGAATACATTATTCCATCTCCATTTGATAAACGTGTTGCACCAGTTGTTGCAGAAGAAGTTGGTCGCGTAGCACGTAAACAAGGTGTTGCAAGAGCATAATGGCTAAACTAAACTTACCTTTTTATAAAGGACATATCGAATGTAATATTCCTGATGAAAAGATTAAAGCTGTTTTAGTTTCTAAAGCTGAAGAGTATAAAGTAAGTGGATCAGAAACTGAAATTGTAAGAAAAGCGCTTGAAAATCCTATTTCATCAGTTAGACTTAGCGAACTTGCTAAAGATAAAAAACATGTTGTTATTATTTCAAGTGACCATACAAGACCTGTTCCAAGTCATATAACAATGCCTTTATTACTTGAAGAAGTTCGTCGTTTTAATAAAGATGTTAAAATCACAATTCTTATTGCAACAGGTATGCATAGAGCAACAACTCATGAAGAATTAGTTGCTAAGTATGGTGAAAAAATAGTAAACGAAGAATCAATTGTTGTTCATGATGCTTATATTGATAGTGATATGACATTTAAAGGAATATTACCATCAGGTGGAGAATTATGGGTTAATAAACTTGTTGATGAAGCTGATTTATTAATTAGTGAAGGTTTCATCGAACCACACTTCTTTGCCGGATTCTCAGGTGGAAGAAAATCAGTTTTACCTGGTATTGCATCAAAGAAAACAGTACTTTGGAATCATAACGCTAAGTTTATTGCAAGTAAAAATGCACGTGCAGGTAACTTAGAAGATAATCCAATTCATAAAGATATGCTTTTTGCAGCAAAACAAGCTGGTCTTGCTTTCATCTTAAATGTTGTTATTAATGGTGAAAAGAAAGTTATTGAAGCTTTTGCAGGTAACTTAGAAGATGCACATGCTTATGGATGCGAAAAAGTACTTGAAATTGCTCGTGTTACTCCAGTTAAATCAAATATTGTTTTAACAACTAATGGTGGTTACCCACTTGACCAAAATATCTACCAAACAGTAAAAGGTATGACTGCAGGTGAAGCTTGTGTTAATGAGGGTGGTGTAATTATTATTCTATCATCTTGTGCTGATGGTACTGGTGGTGAATTCTTCTATAAACTTTTAGCAGATGAAGAAAGTGCCGAAGCTGCTTATAAGAAGTTAAATGATGTTGAACCAAGTGATACTGAATTTGACCAATGGGAAGCACAAATTTTAGCTCGTATTTTATGTAAAGCAAATGTTATTATTGTTACAGATAAATGCGATCCTTCAATTATTACAGCTATGCATATTATGCATGCATATACACTTGAAGAAGCACTTGAAAAAGCATATGCACTTACAAGTAAAGAAGAACAAATTACTATTATTCCAGATGGTATTAGTGTAATATTAAAATAATTTAATAGGCTAAATAGAAAATTCTATTTAGCCTATTTTTGTATTTGCTTTTTTTTGGATAAAATGGTATAATAAATTAAAGGAGTGTGATTATATGATTGCAAGTGTTATTGTAACAGTATCAAACAGTAACGTTGACCAACAATTTGATTATAATGTACCTAGCACAATGCAAAGTATAATCAAAGTTGGCTCTCGTGTAAAAGTTACTTTTGGTAAAGCTGATAGAACAATCATGGGTTATGTTATTAATGTAAAAGATGAAACCGATTATTCAGGTAATTTAAAAGATATAACTGAAGTATTGGATATTGAACCATTAATTAGTAGTAATATGTTTGAACTAGCAAAATACATTAAGTATGATAGCGTATCACCAATGGTAAGAATTCTTAATATGATGATACCAAAGGCATTAAGACTAAAAACAGTAAAATATATTAATATACTTAATTATAATGATTTAGATGCGGATCTTGCCATTATATTTGGTGGTAAAACAACAATTGAATATACAAGTAGCTTAAATGAATACACATATAAAATTCAAAAAGAAATTTTAAAAGGTAATATTGAAATATCATATGATGCATTTACTACAGTTAAAGAAAAAGTAGTAGATAAGTATCATATTAATATGGATAAATATTTTACTTTAAATATTAAAACAAGTGATTATGTTAAAGATGTTTTAAGAAGACTTGTTGATGAAGTCCCTTTAACAGTTAATGAAATTGTAGATAACTATGAATTATCAATATATATGGTAAGATCATTAATTAAAAAAGGAATTCTATCAAAAGTAAGTGAAAAAGAAAGTAGAGTAAAAGAACATCGTATTTCAATAGCTTCTAAATATAAAAGCCCAGACTTTGAAAAAGTATCAAATACATATCAAAAATTAATATCTGAAGAACGTATTCCAAAACTATGGATTCCAAAAGATAATGGGGAAACAGAGCTTATTTTAATTAAAAATGTATTAGATAATATTGAAAAAGGTAAAAATACACTTATTATTACTCCGGATATTTTATCAAGTTATAAATATTCATCATTTATAAGAAAAGAAACAAAACAAAGTACATTATGTATTAATTCTGATTTATCAGATGGAGAACTGCTAGATGCATATAATGAGATTAAAAAAGATAAATATAAAGTATATGTTTCAACTCTTGCAGGAGCACTTTATCCATATAAAAATATTGGAACAATTATTATGATGAATTCAGAAAATGATAATTATTTTAATGATCAAAGTCCAAGATTTGATTTAAAGAAAGTTATGATAAAACGTGCTAGTCTTGAAGATTCAAGCATTATCATGCATAGCTTATCTCCATCAATCAAAGAATACTGCAGAGGTCTTGCACGTAGTATGGATTATTACATTATGGTTGATAACCGTGATAAAAAAGAGATTTCGAATGTTGAAGTAATTGATTTAAAAGAAGAATTACTAAGAGGGAATATTTCTTATATTAGCGAAAGATTATTAAAACTAATTAGAATTACTAAAGCAAAGGGACTACAAAGCGTTCTTATAATTAATAATAAAAACTATGCAACAAGTGTAATTTGTAGAAAATGTGGTCATGTACATAAATGTCCAAAATGTGACTTAACATTAAAATATAATAAAAAGAACAATCAGTTGATCTGTCCTGCTTGTTCATATCGTATTAGCTTTAATGAAACTTGCCCTGCTTGTAGTACAAATTCACTTAGACTAAATGGTATTGGAATAGAAAAACTAGAAGAAGAATTAAAAGAAAAACTAGATTCATTTAATATTGTTTCAATTGATAGTCCAAATTATAAAGAATTTCAAGATAAATTATTAGAAATTGAAAATAAAAATGTTGATGTTATTATTTCAACAGATACTTATTCAAAATCAATCTATAACAAATATGTTGGTCTTGTTGCAATCATCAATATTGATACTGTAGCAATGTCACCTAATTATGATGCTTTTGAAAAAGCCTATAATTTACTTGTTAATACAAATGAATTATTACAATATAATAAGGAAGGATATTTTGTAATCCAAACATATAATGTTGATTTACCAATAATAAAAGACTTTATTACAGGTGATTATATAGGTTATATTAAAAAAGAAATTAGTAATAGAAAAATACTTAAAAACGAACCATTCTATTTTATTAATAGAATATTCGTTAAAGCAAAATACGAAGAGATGTTTACAGAAGCTGACTTAATTAAACGTCTATTAAAAGAATTGTTACATGAACAAGTCTTTATTTCTGGACCAACATATAATAAAACAGAAATGGCTGCTCAGTTAATAATAAAACATCGTTTTGAAGATATTAGTAAACATTATCAAAAAATATACGAACAATATAAGTTTTCAGATATAGAGGTTATTTTTGATAAATATCCTAAATATTTGTAATATTAGAAGGTGAATTTATGAATAAACTAAAGATTGTTTTTATGGGAACTCCTAAGTTTAGTGTTCCAATCTTAGAAGCTTTAATAAAAGAATATGATGTTATTGGTGTTGTTACACAACCCGATAAAGAAGTTGGTAGAAAAAGAATATTAACTCCATCTCCTGTAAAAGAATGTGCTTTAATGCATAATATTCCTGTATATCAACCAAAAAGAATAAGAAAAGAATTTGAAGATATTAAAGCTCTTAATCCAGATATTATTATTACTGCCGCTTATGGACAAATTGTAGGAATGGATTTACTTAATAGCCCGAGATTTAGAAGCATTAATGTACATGGCTCTCTTCTTCCAAAATACCGTGGTGGGGCTCCAATTCAACGCGCGATAATGAATGGAGAAAAATATACTGGTATTACTATTATGTATATGGAAAAAGGAATGGATTCAGGTGATATTTTAAGCCAAAGAAGCCTTGAAATTTTAGATACTGACAATAATGAAACTGTATTTGAAAAAATGTCTTACTTAGGACGTGATTTATTACTAGAAACACTACCACTACTAATTGAAGGTAAAATTACCCCTGTTAAACAAGATGAGTCTTTAGTTACATACGCATATAATATTGAAGCTGCGGAAGAAGAGTTAGATTTTTCAAAAAATGCGAAAGATGTATTTAATCATATAAGAGCCCTATCTCCTGCTCCAGGTGCATATTTTATGTTAAAAGACGAAAAAATAAAGATATTTGCATCAAAAGTAAGTGATCTTTCACATAGTGATGTTCCTGGTTCAATTATAAATGTTTCAAAAAAAGGCTTTATGATCGCTTGTGGAGATTCAACTGTATTAGAAGTATTAGAAATTCAACAAACAGGTAAAAATAAAATAAGTGCCAAAGATTTTGCAAATGGTGCTTTAAGAAAATACCTGTAGGAGGAAATATGAGTAAACCAAAAATTTATTTTTCACGTGATGAAATGCAAAAGTTAAATACTGAAAAATTACTTGAACGTGGAGTTAAAATAGAAGATATTGCAGTAATTGCATATAACCAACAAAAAAAATATAATAGTTCTGTTAAAATGGAAGATTGTATTGAAAGTGTTGAAAAAATATTATCACTAAGAGATACATTCCATTTATTACAACTAGGTGCAGAAATCGATAGACTTGCGGAAGAAGGAATGTTTAGAGGCCCAATTCAAGATATCTTAATGCAAGATTTAGGTGTATTTGGTGTTGATGAAATTTTTGGCCTTGATATTGCAAGACTTTACGGTGCAATCGGACAAACAAACTTTGGTGATATTGATGTTAATAAACCTGGCATTGTTGCAAAACTTAATGAAGATGGTAAAGGAGATAAACCTGCATGTCATACTTTCTTAGATGATATTGTCGGTGCTATAGCTGCAGCTGCATCAACACGTGCTGCTCAAATTATTTCAGAAGATACTGCAAGAACAAAAAAAGAGTAATATATGGAATCAATTAAAAAAATATTTAAAATTGGATTTGGCCCATCAAGTTCACATACAATGGGGCCAGGATATGCAAGTGAAGCTTTCCTTAAAAAAAATCCTCATGCAAACAGATTTATTGTAACTTTATATGGATCTTTAGCTTTAACTGGTAAAGGTCATATGACAGATAAAGTTATTAAAAGAATATTAGGCCCAAATACAAAAATTATCTTTGATTTTAATACTCATTTTGATTATCATCCAAATGGAATGAAATTAGAAGCGTATAACAATGATTTATTATTAGATGAAGAACTTGTATTTAGCGTTGGTGGCGGAGATTTAAAACATTTAAATGAAGAAAGAAGCGTTTTTGGAAAGCAAATATATCCTCACTCTAAAATGGCAGATATTCTTAAATATTGTGAAGAAGAAAAAATTACACTTGTTGAATATGTAAAACGTTTTGAAGATAGTGATATTGAAGAATATTTAGAAAAAGTATATCTAACTATGAAAGAAGCCGCTCATAGAGGAAGAATTGCAGAAGGCATTTTAGATGGTGGTTTAAATGTTCTTCGTAAAGCAAAAACATTCTATGATAATTATATAAAAACACAAAAGGTTGATTATTTACAATATTCATATGCACTTGCGATAGCTGAAGAAAATGCATCTGCTGGTACAATTGTTACAGCTCCAACATGTGGTGCATGTGGTGTTGTCCCTTCAGTGTTACTTATTTCAGATGAAGCATATGGCTTTAAAATGAATCAACTTGTTGAAGGTTTGATGATTGCAGGTTTAATTGGTAACCTTTGTAAAACAAACGCATCAATTTCTGGAGCTGAGGTTGGATGTCAAGGCGAAGTAGGTGTTGCATGTAGTATGGCTGCAGGTATGCTTGCTTATTTAAAAGGCGGTAATAATTCAGATATTGAGTATGCTGCTGAAATAGGATTAGAACATAACCTTGGTATGACTTGCGACCCTGTAAATGGACTTGTTCAAGTGCCATGCATTGAAAGAAATGCAATTGCATCATTCCAAGCAAAATCAGCTGCTGATTATGCGCTTATATCAGGAGGAAGTCACTTTGTTTCTTTAGATCAAGTAATTAAAGTTATGAAAGAAACAGGAAAAGATTTACACTCTAAATATCGTGAAACATCAACTGGTGGATTAGCAATAAAAAATTAACAATATAGGTAGAAATATGAATAATACAACAAAAACAAAAAAAGAATTTTTATTACAAGTAGGCGAAAAAGGTGTTGTTGAATTCGTCGATGTTTCATACGAAGGTCTTGGCGTTGGTAAAATAAATGCGATAGATTTAAAAGGAAACTTTTATGAAAATTATACAATCTTTGTTGAAGGTGCGCTTGCAGGTGAAGCTGGGATTGTAGAAATTACAAAAATTAATAAAAACTTTGCAAATGGCAAACTTGTAAAACTATTTTCCGATAAAATGTCGTCATTTAGAACAAAACCACTTTGTTCTCACTTTGAAGAATGTGGTGGATGTGATTTAATGCATATGAATTATTTAGGACAACTAAACTTCAAAAAGAAAATTGTTAAAGATGCTTTTGAAAGAATTGCATTTATTGAAGACATTGATGTTCTTGATACAATTGGTATGGAATCACCACTTTATTATAGAAATAAAGTACAAATGCCAATTGCGAGTAAATTTGGTAAAGCTGTAGTTGGTTTTTATAAAAAAGGAACACATGATTGTTTCCAAGTAACAAAATGTTATATTCAAGATCAAGTTTCATGTGAAATGGCTAATTTCATTAAAAATTTACTTAACGAATTTAAAATTCAAGCATATGATGATAAGTTTAAAGCAAACAATAAAGATGGTGCTATTCGCCATGTTGTTATTAAGTTAAGCAAACTTACAAATAAGTTTATGGTAATACTTGTATCTACAGTTAATGAATTACCATATAAAAATGATATTGTAAGAAAACTTATTAATCGTTATCCAAACATTTCATCAATTATTTTAAATGTAAACAAGATGCCATTAACAACAGTTTTATCAGAAGAAAATATTGTATTATATGGCGATGATTATTTAGAAGAAGAATTATGTGGGTTAAGATTTAAAATCGGAGCTTCATCTTTCTTCCAAGTGAATAATGTTCAAACTGAAAAACTATACAGTAAAGTATTAGAACTTGGCTTTTTCAAACCTACTGATACAGTAATTGATGCATATTGTGGAATTGGTACAATTTCATTGATGCTTGCGAAAAATGTAAAACATGTATATGGTGTTGAAGTAGTAAAA
>CAJGCS010000042.1 GCA_904501965.1 uncultured Bacilli bacterium
AAAAAGTAAGATAAATATTCAGCTGGATTTTTTGAGAAAAGGTAAAAAAGATATTTTATAAAAGTTAACGGTTAAAGAAAAAAAAGATCGTGAAGTATAAAAGTGTAAATGTAAATTATCAGGAAGAAAGGAAAGTGAAAAAAACATTCGTAGGATCAGATGAAAAGTTAAATTATGAATATCTGTTAATTCGTTCAAACAAATGAAACAAAATGCAGAACACGTTATCCACCCTTAAAAACAGTTATCAACATATTTTATAAAATATAAAAATGTATTGAGTTTACTTATATAAATTATTGGTTAACATAATATATATTATAGGAAGTAAAACACTGGTGTGTACGCAAGCAAAAAACAAGTAATAAACATATTCAATCTTCTTCTAATGTATGTTTATTTGCAAGTTTATAAAACATTTTATGCATTAAACATATTCACATTTGATTGAGTGAATACATTTGCTACAATATCATACAATATTTGACGTTTAAAAACACGGTTATTTTAAAAGTTATCCCCTTCTCCACCTTTTACTTGAATTAGTCTTGAAAATAAAAAAAACCGCCTTTACAGCGGTTGAAATTTGATTTTATGAGTAATTATTCATTTCAAGCTTTTATAAATTAGATATCAATTCGTTTTAAAACAGTTAAACCTAATTCATTTGCTAATTTATGACATTCTTTTGTATATTCATCTGATAAGTATTCAGGTGAATGTGCATCATCATTTATTATTACAGGAATATTAGCTTCCTTAACGAGTTTAAAAAATTCTATTCTTGGATAACTATAATTCATTAATCCACTTTCGTGTTTCCAGAATTTTTTTCTTTCAATACAGTTTCTTATACCATTTACATTTAGTTCAATATAAACGTTGCATTCTTTTGCAGTTTGAATTATTTTTTTCGCAACTTCATCACAAACATTATCCCACTTTCTTGAATATGAAAATATTTCTGGATGAGCTATGATCTTAAAAAAACCTGTTCTCATAGCTTGAGTGACTACTTGTCCATAAATTTTTATTTCATCGTCTGTGAGAGCGTTATAAACGTTATGATAAGTGCCATTTGAATAAAAATAATGTTGACCAATTATTAACATATCTAAGTCATTTAAAAATTCTTGATAGTTTAATGTCATATTTTCAAAATATTCAATCTCAAGACCTTTGATAATTTTTATTTGATCTTTATAATTATTAACTGCTTCTGCTAAATCGGGTAAATAGTTATTGTAATATTGATCATAAGACATACGTCTAGTATAAAAATTTTTGATAATTTCTTCAATTAGTGGCCCATGATCTGTTATTGCAATTTCATCATATCCAAGTTCAATAGCTTTTTTTACATAATCAATAGGTTTGCCTATAGCATGCTTACATAAATATGTATGTGTATGGTAATTAGTCTTCATAATCTTCACCAAACATGCTTTCTAATGTGTTATTCTCAGAAGTTTTTATCCATTTTGCACTTCTTCCAGTACCAAGCGGTTTGATAAATCCTTCATCTCGTAATTTTACTAAAACTCTGTTGATTGTTGATAAGCTAACATTTGGCATTTTTGTTCTAATGTCATCTTTAGAGAAAATTGAAGGTAGTTGTAGAACAATTTGTTCGATTGAATCGCTTTTAAATGCTCTATCTTCATATTTTTGTTCTTTTACAAGAGCTTGTAACTCGAAATATCCTTCTTTTATTATGTTAAATGTTAGTCGCATAATATCATTTAATTGAAAGTATCCATTTGGATAGTTAATAGACGCTCTATTTTGTTCATATATGAACTTTTGATAGTTTTTTAAGAAAATTTCAAAAAAGCTAACATATTCAAAACAATCAATATTTGAGCGTAAAATCATATAGTATAACATAAGTAAACTAGCAAGTTCATTATGATTTGTAAATGGTTTAATTTGTACTGTTTCTAAATATGTAACAACAGATAAATGTAAATGTTCAAATGTATCTTTTAAAAAGTATTCATGATAAGATTCAAGCGTTTTCTCGAAGATCAAACGACTACTAACAGGATTTTTTGGGTTTCGAACGCTCACAGAAGACTTTTCTGAAGAAAATTTGCAAGTTCCTTTTCCAAAAATCATATTTAAGTAGTCTAAGATATCACTTCCGTTAAAAGTAAAAATTTTAGAGTTCTTTCGGATAACATAAAGAGCATCTTTTAAATTTTTTAATATTTTTTCTTCTTTTGTTCTTGGCGTTGAGTCTTTTGTTAAGATAAGACGAGATCTGTTTTCAGTAATTTTTAAACCTAGAAAATTTGAAAGCATAAAAGCATCAAGTTCAAGTGATCTTGATTTTAGCACTTCTTCTTTTTCTTCTAAAGTTTCTTTGTAAACATCTCCTTTTCCAATCATTTGGTAGATATTTAACATTTCTTTTAATACATCTGCAGGTATTACGTATTGTTTTAATATTTCAAAATTACTTTTTGTATTTACTTCTGGAATAAAGTTTCTTTGCATGTTATCACCCAACTAAATTATAACTCAAAAATAAAAAAAAGACAAATAAAAATAGTCAAAAAATTAATTTTGACTATCTTTTTTGCTTTTTAAAAATGAAAGGAATAATACCGAATCCTAATAAACTAATAATACTATAAGAAATACAAGTATAAATATTTTCAAGAATAACGATATCTGGAAGGAATGATTTAATTACTGATATTAGAACATAAGTAACTGCTAAAATTGGAACACCAATTAAGCATCTTAAAAATTTAGTACTTGTTCTTACATTACAAGTAAAATTAATACATTTGTTTTCAATAAAAACACCGACAACAAATCCAAGGAATAAGCCAAAGCTCATGAATATATAGTGTCCTTCTGGATTGTTAATACTATATAGCAAGAACGGGAATAATAAAACTAAAAATCCAATATAAAAAATAAATTTACGTTCATAACAATATGTAGAAATTAAATAAATTAAGTAAGATACTACTAAACCGATACCAACACCAACGATTGTGTCTGTTGGGTAATGAACACCTAGATACATTCTTGATATCGGAACTAAAGTAATAATTACGATCGAACTAATAAGCGTAAATGAATTTCTTTCATGTAATGCAACTGAACTAAAAAGTGTAGCTGCATTTTGACTGTGTCCGCTTGGAAATGAAGTTCCACCAGCACTATCAAGTGAAGGGAGTTTTCTAATGTGTTTGTAAGAACCATTAGAATATTCAAAAGGTCTTGTTCTTCCGACAAAGAATTTTAAAAGTGAGTTAATTGAAATTGATGTAAACATTGCGAATGCAATTTTTTCACCCTTTTCTTTGTTTAAACACCAATAGAACAATAACATGATTCCTAGAAAAATAAATTTATCTCCAAACTGAGTTATAAAAAACCAAAACCATGTTATAAGTGTAGCGCCAGCAATTGATAAACTATCAAATAATGAATCAAATTTATCAAGTAAATCAAGAATTAATATTTCAAAATCATTAATCATCATAATTAATAATTTCTTCTTTCTTTTTTAAGTACTTTTGAAGCTTTTGAAAGTTCAAATAATACTTTTACTTCATGTGGTGTAAGTCTTCTTACTTCGCCTTCATGTAAATCATCGATTCTAATGTTACCGAATCTTACACGTGTTAACTTTTTAACTTCATGTCCGATAGTTGCAAACATTTCTTTTACTTGGTGATTAATACCTTCTGTAATAGTTATTCTAACTAAACATGAATTATTTTTTCTGTCAATTGAGTCGATTTCAGCAATAGCAGGAAGTGTCATATGTCCATTTATAATAACACCCTTTTCAAGTTTTAATAATTCTTCTTGTGAAATTACACCTTTAATTCTAACTAAGTATTCTTTTTGAATTCCACTTTGAGGTCCAACCATTCTATTCATAAAATCGCCATCATTAGTTAATAAGATAACACCCTTAGTATCATAATCTAATCGACCAACAGGATATATTCTATCTTTTAAAATTTCTTTTGAACAACAATCAAGAACAGTCTTTCTACCAAATTCATCTTGAGCTGAAGAAATAACTCCGCGTGGCTTGTTTAAAACATAGTATTGTTTTTGTACTTTAGATACAACAACATCATCAACAGTCACTTCGTCGTTTGGGTTCAGTTTATATCCAAGTGTCTCAACAACAACACCATTTACTTTAACTCTACCTTCTTTAATAAGTTCTTCTGCTTTTCTTCTACTAGCAATACCACATGATGCAATTCTCTTTTGGATTCTTTCCATGAAATCACGTCCTTTATTTTTAAGTTTATATAGGTTTTACTTACCTTTTTTATACTATTATTATACTAAAAAACGCAAAAAAAAGCAAGAAATATATACTTATACTTTTTCTTGCTAAAAAATATTAAAAATAATGTAAGAAATAACTAAACAAAAAACAAATGTAATAATGTTTGTAAAGATACCAATAAGTAAAGAATTACCAATTCTCTTTATCCCAATGCTTGAAAAATAGATCATTATCATGTAAATTGTCGTATCACTTGATGCTTGAATTACAGATGATAACTTAGCTAAAAATGAGTCTACTCCATACTTTTCAAAGATGTTAATCATCATCAACATTGAAGAACTATTAGATACAGGACGTAAGATGAGTTGAATAATTACCTCCGGAATTAAATTCAACCGCTCACAGAAGGCTTGTAATAAATCAATAACTCCTGAATTTAAAAATATATTAACACCAAGAACAAAAAAGATAATGCTTGGAAATAAATCTTTTAAACTTCTAAAGCTTTCTTTAACACCATTTGAAAATGATTTATAAATATTAACATTTGTAATAATCGCAACAATGATAATAAAAGAAATGTAAATTAATACTATCATTTCTTACCTCGATTAAAAATTTTATCAAGTATTATTCCGGTTATATTTCCAAAAAGTGTTGTTAAAATAATTGCAATTATTAACTTAAAATCATTCGTTCCGTTATATGAATTTCTTAAAGTAATTATTGATGTAGGAAACAGTGTTAGAGTGCTTATATTTAATATAAGAAAGGTAATCATACTTTTTGTAGGTTTATCTTTTGCTTCTTCTTTCATTAGTTTAAATGCTTTTAATCCTGTAGATGTTGATGCAACACCTAAACCAAAAATATTTGAAAAAAGAGTTAG
Source organism: uncultured Bacilli bacterium (assembly GCA_904501965.1). Classification (GTDB taxonomy): domain Bacteria; phylum Bacillota_I; class Bacilli_A; order ML615J-28; family CAG-313; genus CAJGCS01. The sequence continues at coordinate 5,166 of CAJGCS010000042.1, forward strand.
TGAAATATATTCCATTGTTTTAGAATTAGGATCTATCTCAGGAAAGATGAATTTTAAAAACCTTGATAAATATTTAGTCATCTTTTTTAAAAGACCTGTTTCATATAATATATTAAAGATTCCATTCCAAAAAATTATCATGAAAGATAATTTTAAAAAGATATCAAATGCATCTGATGTAGAGTTTAATATTATTTTATCTAAAGTAAAAATATTACCTGTAAATATTGAAATTAATATTCCTAAAAAAACTAAAGTAATCCAAATGTAATCAATCATCTTTTAATATTTTAGTTGTTCCTATTAATTGATTGTCTTTATAATAGTTTATTATAAAATAATAATTATCTGACATTAATTTTGAGATAATATTTTCACTTTTTTCATATATGCCTAAAGGAAATAAAAGTTCATTTGTAAATATAACTTTATTTGTTTTTTTATATAAATCATATGGGTTAACAAGTTTAATTTGATTATAATTTTTTATTGTCTTATTAAACAAACTATCATGGATTTCCCAATCATTTGGACAATTAAAAGTACAAACAATTATTTCAAAAGCATCTTTTTTATAGCTAGTTATTAAAGTTCTTCCAGCTTTCTTTGTGTAACCAGTCTTACCCCCTGTTACATAGTCATTAATTTTCACAAGTTTATGTTTGTTTGAAAAATATAGTTTTCTTCCTGTTGGAAGTTTTGCGACATACTCTTTTGTAGAAGTTATTTTTCTAAAGATTTCATTTCTTAGGGCATCTTTCATTAAAAGTGCCATATCATAAGCAGTAACATAATTCATTGTAGTTTCATCAAGACCACTTGGATTTTCAAAAGATGAATTGTACATCCCGATTCTCTTACATTCTTCGTTCATTAAGTAAACAAAATTATCTATACTGCCACTAAGTCCAATTGCTAGAGCCATACTTGCATCATTGCCACTATTTAACATAAGACCGTATAATAAGTCACGTACACTAATTACATCATCTTCTTCTAAATAGATTTTACTTCCTTCAACATTAATCATATCAAATGTTATTTTTATATATTCTTCAATATTAAAATTGTTTATTACAGTTAAGCAAGTAAGTATTTTAGTAGTAGATGCAGGTAAGATACGCTTGTTTATGTTATTCCCATACAAAACTCTACCAGTAATTTTGTCCATAACAATGTAACTTTTAGCACTTACATTAAAATTATATTCATTATTTATTAGTCCAACTTCGACTGTATTTTCTTTTGAACACGAAGTAAGACAAGTTAGGATAAATAAGATTAAAAGTATTAGTTTCTTCATGTTATATAATATGAAAATTATCAATTATTTATGAAAAAAGTCAAAACAAAAACGAATTTGTTTTGACTTTAATTTTACTTTATGAAATCAAGTATAATATTGTATACTTCATCTATTGTATTTGTTAAATTATCTGTATCGACATTAACGAAGATTGTATTTTCTTTATTGCGATACCAGGTCATTTGTCTTTTTGCATAGTGTCTTGAATTTTGTTTGATTTTGTTAATCGCATCTTCTAAACTAATAACTCCATCAAAGTATTCAAACAATTCTTTGTATCCAATTGCCGCTTTAGCGGTTAAGCTTAGTTTATCTGGATAAAGATTTTTAACTTCTTCAATAAGTCCTGCTTCTACCATTTTGTCAACGCGATGATTAATTCTTTCATATAATTTTTCTCTATCATCTGTCAAAAAGATAACAAGCGCATCATAATAAGACTCGTTTTTAAGCGTTCGAGTTGTTTTTTCTTGGGTATTTGCCAGTTCAATTGCTCTTAAAACGCGCTTACGATTATTCATGTGAATCTTATTTGCTTGATCTTCATCAATTTTTTTTAGAATATCGTGAAGAGCTTCATTATCTAAATCATCATAATTTGATTGATTTGTTCTTTTAGGTGCAAGAAATTGATAATTTTTTATGACTGAATCAATGTATAATCCTGTCCCTCCAACGATAAGAGGAATTTTATTATCTTTGTGAAAGGAATCTACTAAAGTACGAATTTTTGATTGATAGTCACTTACAGAAAACTCTAAAGAAGGATCTAGAAAATCGAAGAAATGATGTTTGATATTTTCTTGTTCTTCTTTAGTTGGCTTTGCAGTACCAATATCCATTTTTTTATATATTTGATACGCATCTCCATTGATAATTTCTGTTTCTATTTTTTTAGCAACTCCAACTGATACTTTTGTTTTTCCAACGCCAGTAGGGCCTGTAATTACTATCACTTTTTTATTCATTACATTACCCTTTTAAACATTTTTTCAATTTCATAAAGTGATAATTTAATAAGAGTAGGTCTACCATGTGGGCATGTGTAAGGCATCTTACATTGATCAAGTTTTTCTAGTAAACTTTTAACTTCAAGTTCAGTAATGCTCATATGTGCTTTGATTGATTTTTTGCAACTCATTTTCTTTGCAAGGCTATCGTACATAACCTGTTTGCCTGTATTTTGATTTGTAAGAATATGGTTAATAATATCATGGATAAATTCTACTTCAAGTCCTGATGGAACCCATGTAGGAATTGTTCTAAATAAAATGGTTGTACTACCAAATATCTCTGCACAAAAACCAAGACGAACCAGTTCAGAAATTTTATTTTCAAGTATAATTATTTCAGATGAACTTAGTTCTATATTGATAGGAATTAGTAATTCATATGATTCATTTGTTGTGTTTTCAAAAGATTTAAGAATTTTTTCATACATAAATCTTTCCATTCCAGCATGTTGATCAATTAAATAAAGGTTGTTATCATGCTCGAATAAAAGATAAGTATGGTTAAACTGACCAATATATTTTAAGTCAGTAAACTTAAGTTTATTGTTTTGTAATAATTCAGTTTGTTGATATGATTCTTTAACAGGTTGGTAAGTTGGTTTAACTTCTTCATTTAAAGTCTCAATATCTGATTCTTCAATAGTATTTTTAATAGTATATTCTTCATCATTATAGAAACTTAAATCAATTGAATCATCATCTTCATCATCTAACTCATTTTCAGAGTTATCTTCATCTTCATTAATATTAATTGAATCATTTTTTATTTTTTCTTCTTCAAACATTTTCCAAACATCTTCTACTTTGAACCCTTCTGTGCTAGGTTGAGATTCTGTTTGGGCTGGTAATTGACTTTCGATTTCTTTAAAACTGTCAAAATTTTCTAATGTTTCAACTGACGCATTTGTATCTTCGTAAACTAAATCAACATTTTTAATAGCATATTCTAACGCTTTTGTGATAAGACGTCGTAGTTCGTATTCTTCAGTGAAACGAATTTCAAGTTTAGAAGGATGTACATTTACATCAATTAAAGTTGGATCTGTATTGATTTTTAAGATAACGATTGGATACTTTCCAATAGGTAATATTGTTTTATATGCATCAGTAATTGCATAAATCAATTGTTGGTTTCGAATAATTCTATCATTTACAATAATGTTTATATAGTTTTTATTTGATCTAAATACACTATTTTTAGTTGTATAACCACTAATACTATATAGGCTGTTTTGATCCTTAAATTTAATTAGATTTTTTGCAACATCATTCCCATATACATTTGAAACAACATTAATAATATTATTATCACCTTGAGTTTGTAAAAGATTTTTACTATTATTAGTAACACAAAATGCAATATTAGGATAGGC
>CAJGCS010000043.1 GCA_904501965.1 uncultured Bacilli bacterium
ATTTATACAAATAAAGCAGTAATAATAAAACCAATAAATGTTCATGGAGATATATATGGTGCAATTCTTGTTTTTAGCGATACATATATAACAGATGTCGAAAAATCATTAGTCGAGTTTAGTAGTCTATTTATGAGTAGATATTTAGAAGCTTAAGATAAAAAGACATAAAACTTGTTAAAAAAAATAAAATATGGTAAAATATTTCCGGTAAAATAAAGAAAGTTTTGGAGGAATTAACTATGTTAGTAAGTATGACAAATATGTTACAAAAAGCAAGAGCTGGAAAATATGCAGTTGGTCAATTCAATATTAATAACCTTGAATGGACAAGAAAAATTTTAGAAACTGCACAAGAATTAAATGCACCAGTTATTTTAGGTGTATCTGAAGGCGCTGCTAAATATATGGGTGGTTTTAATACAGTTGTTTTAATGGTGAAAGGTTTAATTCAAGATTTAAACATTACTGTTGATGTTGCAATCCACTTAGACCATGGTCAATCATTTGAAAATTGTAAAAAAGCAATCGATGCTGGTTTTACATCAGTAATGATCGATGGTTCTCATCATCCAATTGATGAAAATATCAAAATGACTAAAGAAGTTGTTGAATATGCACATGCACGTGGCTGTAGCGTAGAAGCAGAAGTTGGTACTGTTGGTGGTAACGAAGATGGTGTTATCGGTGGTATCAAATATGCTGATGAAGCTGAATGCGTTAGAATTTGCAAAGAAACTGGTATTGATGCACTTGCACCAGCACTAGGTTCTGTACATGGTCCTTATAAAGGTGAACCAGTACTTGGCTTTAGCGAAATGGAATCAATTGGAAATGCTACACAAATGCCACTTGTATTACATGGTGGAACTGGTATTCCTGATGAAAAAATTCAAAGAGCAATCGCTTGTGGAACTTGCAAAATCAACGTTAACACAGAATGCCAACTTGCATTTAACAAAATCTTAAGAGAATTCTTAGCAAATCCTGCAAATGAAGCAGTATATGACCCTCGTAAATTATTAGGTCCAGCTGCAAAAGGTATTACAGCTGCAGTTACTGAAAAAATGCATGTATTTGGTTGTGTAGGTAAAAACTAATTTATAAAACATATGCAAAATAAAAACAGATGAGTAAAATCATCTGTTTTTATTTATATATATGTTATAATATTTAAAACGAAAAACTAATAAAAAATGAGGTTTTATGAAAACAATATTTGATTTTTTAACCCCAAAAAGCAAAACATTTTATATTGAAGATAACACAACAATACGCCAAGTAATTGAAAAATTTGATGCACATAAATTTAGCATTGTTTCAATCATCGATGAAGAAGGTAAATTTATAACAACAATATCTGAAGGCGATATTTTGAGATTTATTAAAAATCATCATGAATTTGATATATATATGGCCGAAAGTACAAGAATAAATAAAGTAGATTTATATCGTCCATATAAAGCACTTAATATATTTACAAGTTTAAACGATGTAATAAAACTTTCACTTGATCAAAACTTTATACCTGTTGTTGATGATAGAGGCATGTATATTGGCATAATTAAAAGAAAAGACATAATCGATTATTTATTTGAAGGTAAATATATATAACAAAATAGAAAAATCGCACTTTTATTGATTAAATAATAAAAGTTGAGTATAATTAAAGAAGAATAAAAATTAGTAACAGGAGGTCTTTATGACTAAAAAACGAAAACTTCTAGTTGCTCTAATGCAAGCTTTTCTTGGCGAGTATGGCGTCGATAAGTTTTTAGGAAAGAAAATACTTGAAGGAATTTTAACAGTTTGCTGGACAGCTATTTTAATGTTATTAACTGCTTTATTTTTAACATTAAATATTTTAACAATTGTAGGTATATTACAAGAAAATGCAATAATTACCATATTTACAGTTATTGTTTCTGCTATAATTCTTTTAAGAAGATTACTATACTTTATTATTGGCTTATGTAATTTACCAGGTTCAGATAAAGTAAAACAAAAGAAAATTAAAAAAGTTGCACAACTACCTACTGAAATTAGCAAAGGAAAAAAACTTGCTCTTGCATTAACACAAGCATTTGCAGGTATATATGGTGTAGATAGATTCTTATTAAAACAAGTTAAAAAAGGTGTTATTCAAATTGTTATAACAGCTATTTCAATGTTTGTAGTTATGTTATCAGTTGTATCATTCTTATTCTTAGATCCTATGAGTGCATTTATTGTTGTATATGTGGTTTATATGATTGCAGTTGGATATTTATCAGTAAGAGAACTCATTTTCTTCATAAGAGGTATGATTTTCCTTAAGAAGGATCCAGACGAAGTATTAGAATACTATAACAAGTAAAAAATAAAAACTCTTCTTTTGAAGAGTTTTTTCTTTTTTTAAAGACAAAACAAAGATCTAATGATATAATATCAGTAAGAATATATATAATTTAAAATCAAGGAGAAATAATATGAAAAATAAAATTAAACTTGGTTTAATGTATGCGTTTTTTGGTGAACTTGGCGTGCATAACTTCATGGAAAAAGAAAAGAAAATAGGAATAATAAATATCATAATATCTCTTTTATATTTTTTTGCAGCTATAGGGATACTACTACTAACTCTTTTAATTATAGGTTTATTTTCTTTTACCAAAATAAATAACTACAATACTTCATATATTAGTGTTCAAGAAGCTTATCTTGCGCCAAAACTATTTGAAAAAGGAACAGGATTTTGGGATGGTACAAAAAAATATGAAAATATTGTTTTAGATACTAAAACAGGACTACCTGCTGAATTTTATGCACCTGCAGTATCAGATCTTAAAATTACTGGTAAAGACTATATCGATAGTACACATACATATGGGGTTGGTGGATATGTTGTAGTTAAAAATACAACAAATGAAGAAGCAACATTTTATTCATATCCTACAACATTTACATCAAATGGTAATTATACAGTTACAATAATTCCATACGCATTAGAAGGATATCAAGGAGGCGAACTTGCACAGTATGCAGTTTATCTTAAATATAGAAATACTTTTAATGGAATGATTGAATATATTTTATTAAAAGATTATTCAAAAGACTATTCAGAATATATTATTGATATTAGTTATGTGCTAAAATTACGTGGTTTAAACGAAGTCGATAACGCATCTATTGAATTTAAAATTTTGCCTAGTGTAAGTCAAGACTTTTCTTACGTAATGTTTAAACAAATTTTATTTAATGCAAATGGAAATGTTAATAATTACGAAAGATTAGTTAATGAAATTTCAATAGTTGATGCTAATAAATCATTATTGCTTGGTAGAAATATAAATGGAGAAAAACCAAATGGTTATTGGAGTGGAACGGCAAATAAAACAATACATTCGGTAGAAGTAACAAAATGTAGTTTTACATATGATACATATGAACGTCCTTACGGAAACACAACAAAAGAATATGCTTTTTCTGATCTTGAAGTCTTAAGAAAAAAAGGATATTGTGATTATGATATTTTAAGTGATGGAACATTAGATATTTCTTCATTTGAAGTTCTTAATGAAGAAAAATGTCCTATTTTAAAAATAAATGAAGTAACTTATTTTTTTATAACTGGACATAAGAGAGTAAAAATAGTTACATGCGAAGTTAATGGATATTTGTCATACACTCATGGAACCGATAATCCAGTGTATAGTCAACCTCCAAAATTTATATTAGGTACAGATCAAAGAGGATTTGATATTTTTACAGTATTACTTAATCAAATAATTGTAACATTAATAATAATATTAGTAATTCTTAATATTATATATATACTTTTAATATTAATCCGTAAAATTATTTACATTTGTAAAGGGTTTGGATACTTAATTAAGAAAAATAACGCATAACACACAAAAAGTTAAAAAATAGATGATACAATATATATGAAAGATATTTAAAGGAGAAAGGAGAAAACAAAAATGAGTAAAGGGAAAAAAATCGCAGTAGCTTTAACACGTGCATTTGCAGGAAGTTATGGCGTTGATTTTTTTATTATGGGAAAAAATAGCTCTGGTGTATTAAATATAGTAATTACAGCAATCTTATATATTTTACCTCTTCCACTAGCACTACTTAATATTATTCCAGGTATTGGGCCAATTATTTATGGCATTTGTGATTTAATTATTAGTATTTATGTTTTTATAAGAACTCTTTGTTTCTTTGTTAGCGGATTAATGCTTCTTCGCAAAACTCCAGAAGAAATAGAAGCTCGTTATTAGAAAAATAAAAACACATCAAATTGGAACTAGTTTGATTAAAACGGACTAAATAAAAAGGACACATTAGATAAAGTAATCTGATATTGATTACTTGAAATCTAATGTGTTTTTTATAGTAAATATATATATAAAAACTATAGTATTATTTAATTTAATGAAATAATATTTTAGTTTTAGGTACTAAAAAAAGAAAAATAACGCATAACACACAAAAACTAAAAAAATAGATGATATAATATATATATAATTTATTTAGAGGAGGAAACAAAAAATGAGTACTGGAAAGAAAATTGCAGTTGCATTAACACGTGCTTTTGCGGGACAATTAGGTGTTGACTGTTTTATTATGGGTAGAATAGGATCTGGTATTTGGGCTATAATCACAACAATTATTTTAAGCATTTTACCTTATCCACTTATGTTACTTAATATTATTCCAGGTATTGGAACAATTATTTTTGGTATTTGTGAAGCTATACTTGCGATTTGTATTTTCGTAAGACTTCTTGCTTTCTTTATTAGTGGATTATTACTTCTTGGAAAAACTCCAGAAGAAGTAGAAGCTCGTTATTAAAAAATAAAGTCACATCAAGGTATCTTGATGTGATTTTTTCTTGAAGAATATATATGTTTATGGTATATTTATATTAGAGGTGATAATATGACATTAGAAGAAATCATGTTAAAAAGAAGAAGTGTAAGAAAATACTTAGATAAAGAAGTAGAAAAAGAAAAGATAGATAAATTATTACACTACGCAATGAGTGCTCCAAGTGCTGTGAACAGACAACCTTGGGAGTTTTATGTTGTAACAAATAAAGAAGTGCTTGCATCTATTTGTAAAGCAGGGCATTTCACAAAACATTATAGCCCTTTGAAAATCATTGTTTGTGGAAACATGTCAAAGGCTCTTCCACTAGGCTTTAAAGAATACTGGGTACAAGATGCATCAGCAGCTATTGAAAACATTTTGCTTGGCGTTGTAGAAATGGATCTTGGAGCTTGTTGGGAAGGAGTATATCCTCAAAAAAATCTTGCAAAAAAGTTACAAGAAATACTTAAAATACCGGAAAAACATATTCCACTTGCAATTTTATCAATTGGTTATCCAAATGAATTTCCAACACCAAGAGATCAGTATGATAAAAGTAAAATACACTATGTAGAATAGAGTAAAAAAATATTATTTAATCAACATTATTTTTTATATAAATATGATATACTTTTATCAACAAAAATCAAATATAAAATAGATAAAGAAGTGATAAAATGGAAGAAAAAGATTTTGAAATTGTAACCGACTCTGAAGAAAGAATTGCAAGAAACTCAGGAAAAAAAGTGCTTGTTATTATAATGAGATGTTTATTTGGATGTTTTGGCGTTGATAAATTTATAATGGGTTGTAAGAAAAAAGGGACTGAAGATTTAATAACAGGTTTAATTATTGTTGCATCTCCAATTGTATCGTTACTATTATTTTTAATTCCTATCGTTGGAATGGGGTTTTATGCAATGGCTTTGTTTTTTATAAGTCTTGTAAATATAATAAGATACATATATTTCTTAATAACAGGAATAAAAATGATAAGCTTAACACCAAGAGAAATTGCAGAAAAATACGAAAGAATGATTTAAGGTATATATATGAAAATAAGTTGTGGATTATTAATTGATAAAATAATAAAAAATGTAGATGAAAGAAGAGAATACATAAAATATATATCAACATATGCTCCATTTGTTGATAAACTATATGTATTAAATACAACTACTCAAGACCTAACTGATTTTTTTAATGAAATAAAAAGATATCCAAATGTTGTAGTTGCAGAAACTACATATACAGGTGAAGTTTCAATGTATAAACTTCTTTTAGATAAACAAAAAGAAGATGGATATGAATACGGGATGGTTTTAGAACTTGGATATTACTACGAAGATGAATGTTTTAATAGAATTAAACAATTCATGTTAGAAAAAAATTTAAATGATGTTGCAATAATTACACCAGCCCCACTTTATGGATGTCAAACACACGAAAGAAAACCAGAAACATATCGAGATATTAAAGGATGTAAACTTGTAGGTGTTATTATTAATCTTGATATATATAGTGAATATGGTTTTGATCTTGAATATTATCAAACAACATTCGATTATGACTATTGTATTCGTGTAAGAAACGATAATAAAAGAATTGTTTTCTTACAAAACGAAGTATTAAGAAACGTTAACTACCGTTTAGTTGAAAAAAGAGTATTCTTCCAACTTTTATCAACATATGATAAAGATCCAATGGAATTATATTATGAAACTAGAAATAAACTATATCTTTGGGAAAAATATAAATATATTGACCCAGAATATGTTGCGCTTGATAAAAAACTAACCAAAGCAGAAATGCATGAAATGCGTTTTAGAGATCCTGAATATAAAGACAAAAAGATAATGATTGCTTATGCAAAACAAGATTTTAAAAAAGGAATTCGTGGGAAGTATAAAGAAAGAGAATATTTCTGAAAATAATATATATAATATTAGGGGGACACATATATGAAATATGAAATTAGAGGTAATGATTTACCTGTATTAATTATACACCTTGATAAAAACGAAACTATCATAACTGAAAAAGGTGCTATGAGTTGGATGAGTGATGGAGTAGAAATGAAAACAAATGCAGGAAAAGGTTTCTTTTCAAGAGCATTTAGTGGAGAATCTATTTTTCAAAATACGTTTACAGGAACAAAAGAAAATGACTTTGTCGCAATCTCATCTTCATTTCCAGGCGAAATTTTAGCATTTAATGTTGAAAATAAACCATTAATTGTTCAAAAAAGAGCATTCCTTGCACGTGAAGAAACAGTTGATATGAAAATACACTTCCAAAAGAAGCTTGGTGCAGGTTTCTTTGGCGGAGAAGGTTTTATTATGCAACACTTCAGCGGAAAAGGTTATGTATTCTTAGAGATAGATGGAAGTTTAACAGAATATAACTTAAAAGAAAAAGAAAGCTTAATTCTTGATACAGGATATCTAGCAGCTATGGAAGAATCTGTAACAATGGATATAGTAACTGTAAAAGGCTTAGGAAATAAACTATTTGGTGGCGAAGGAATATTCAATACAAAAGTAACAGGACCTGGTAAGGTTTGGATACAAAGCATGCCAATAAGTCGTTTAGCTTCTTTATTCGGTTCAAATAACTAACACAAAAAACACCAAGAATCATTTGATTCTTGGTAATTTTTTAAATTTTTCTTGTAAAATATAAAATAATATTATATAATATAGACAAAAGGAGATATATATCATGAAACAATTTAAAAAGATATTCACAATAGTTGTTGCAATATGCATTATTACATCAGTATTTCTTTTAAATGCTAATGCTTTTGCATATAATACAACATATGATGACACAGAAACTGCATCTTGGACACCAACTGATGAAGAATATGAAAAGTTAAATGGAGTAGAACATATTAAAGCATATGGGAACACAACATATAGTGGTGTAACAAGTGAACAACAAATTAATGTATTTAAACTAAAAACAAACGGTGTTACAAGTAAACTTGTAAACTGGGCTATTTTAAATGGAAATGCAGGTTATAAAAAAGCACAACTTACAAAAATAGCAGAAGATTATGAAAAAACACATCCAGGATGGATTGTAATAGCTGGTATTAATGCAGACCAATATGCACTTAAATTTGGTGCAGGTGGCGGAAATAACGCATATTTAGAAGCAACACCATATTATCCAGTTATTATGGATGGTGAAGTAAGATTCCCATATGCAAGTGTTGCGGGCTTTTCAGCTCAATATGTAGGCTTTAATAACCTTGGCACAAACGATGGAATCGTTGATGCAAGTCCATTTAAATGTTTTGCATTATATATATTAGATGAAAATGGAAATGAAATTAAAGAATTTGAACTTGAAGGCATTAATAAAAATGCATCAAGCAACCAAACAACTGCTTGGACTTCTCTTGCAAGTAATATATCTTCAGGAGGATATATTAAAAAAGAATTAAATTCTTCTAATAATGTATTCTTCGTTGAAAACGCTGATTTATCATATGCACATACATCAAGTGAATATGGTGAATATGATGTTATATATAGTAAAGGAACAATTTCATCAACTTCATCAAATATTGTTATTGATAAAGGTCAATTTGCAATTGAAACATCAAATAAAGAAGTAATTGATGCATTAAGTGTTGGTACAAAAATTAAAGTACAAGCAAAATTCCATAGCGATGAAATGAATGCGGTAGAAACAGCTGCTGGATATCATGCAGTACACAGAAATAATGG
>CAJGCS010000044.1 GCA_904501965.1 uncultured Bacilli bacterium
GTCATGTTCTATTTTACATGCATCTTTTCTTGCTATATCTTCTGGTACGCCAAGACGCATTAATATTTCTTTTAATGTATTGTGTCTTTCATACATTCTTTTAGCAATATCAATTCCTTCACTAGTAAGTTCAATATTACCTGTTGTTGGGTTAACTGTAATTAAGTTTCTAAGTTTTAATTTCTTCATTGCAATACTTACACTTGCTTTCGAAAAGTTCATTTTGTTCGCAATATCAATAGCACGAACAATTTCATTTTCTAAATGTAACATATATATATTCTCAAGATAATCTTCGCTAGATTCAAATCTATCCATAATTTCACCTCGTTTTAAATAGTATAATATAAAAAGAAATTAAAGTCAAAGAGTAAGAAAGAAATTTTCGAAAGAATAAAAAATAATCTTATAAATATAATATTATATAAGACAAATTTCTTGACTTACAAATTAAGTTAGTGTATAATAACTATAGTTAGCTATGCCTAACTATTTATTATGGCATAGGGGTTAGTTGTAACTAACTAGGAGGAAATATGAAAAAAAGTACATTAAAACCAGGAGAACAAGGACATTTAAGTGACCTTAAAAAAGGACAAGTTGCAAAAGTACTTGCTCTTCACTCAGATAATAAAGCCCTAAGAAGAAGATTACTTGATATGGGTATTACAAAAGGGGTTGAAGTAACAATTAAAAAGATTGCTCCACTTGGGGACCCAATCGATATCGAACTTCGCGGTTATGAATTATGTATCAGAAAATCTGATATGCAAAATATTGATATCGAGGTGGTTAAATAATGAAAGTCGTATTAACAGGTAATCAAAATAGTGGTAAAACAACTTTATTTAATCTATTAACAGGATCTAATCAAAAGGTTGGTAACTGGCCTGGTGTTACAATTGAAAGAAAAAGTGGTAAGATTAAAGGTACTGATGTCGAAATAGTAGACTTACCAGGTATTTATTCTCTTAGCCCATATACTGCAGAAGAGGAAATATCTCGTAATTTTATTATTAATGAAAACCCTGATTTAATCATCAATATCGTTGATGCGACAAGTCTTGAACGTAGTTTATACTTAACTACTCAACTTTTAGAACTTGATGCAGAAGTAATAGTTGCTCTTAACATGGCAGATTTACTTGCTAAAAAAGGTATTGAAATTAATCCGGCAGCTTTATCTGAAGCACTTGGTGTAAAGGTTGTATTAATATCAGCTTTAAAATCTCAAGGAATAGATGAATTAATTAATACTGTTAAATCTTGGGAATATAAAGAAAAAGAAAGTTTAAAGATTTACCCAGCAGCTGTTGAAAAGGAAATCGCACAAGTTGAAGAAAAACTTCTTATAAAACATCCTAGATTTGCTGCTGTAAAATTAATTGAAGGTGATAATCTTTATAAAGAAGAATCATGCGTTCAAGCAGAAATTTCTAGAAAAACACTTGAAAGCATATATGAAACAGATGCTGAAGAAATGTTTGCAAGTCTTAGATATGACTTTATTGTAAAAGTTAGAGAAAAGGTAGTAACAGTAAAAGAAAAGAAAGAAACAATTACTGATAAACTTGATAAAGTGTTCTTAAATAAATATGCTGCAATTCCTATTTTTGCAGTTATCATGACGCTAATCTATGTACTTTCAGTAGGGGTTGTTGGTTCATTAACAGTTGATTTTGTTGATGGATGTGTAGGATCTTTTTCTGATTTAGTCGCTGGTTGGTTAGACAAACTAAATGCATCAGGTATTATTATTAGTCTTGTTTGTGATGGTATTATCGCAGGTGTAGGTGCAATGCTAAACTTTGTACCCCAATTAATTATCATGTTCATTTGTATTTCTCTTCTAGAAGTTACAGGCTATATGAACAGAATTGCATTCTTCTTAGATAGAGTATTTAAAAAGTTTGGTTTAAGTGGTAAATCTCTAATTCCATTTATTGTTGGATCTGGTTGTAGTGTTCCTGGTATCATGGCAACAAGAACAATTGATAGTGAAAATGAAAAGAAGATGACAATCCTTCTTACTCCATTTATTCCTTGTGCTGCAAAACTTCCAATCATTATTATGTTTGCAAGTGCACTTTTCCCTGGAAATGGTTTAGTTGAAGGTTTAATCTCAGCTGGATCTTATTTCATTGCAATAGCTGTAATACTTATAGCTGCTTTAATTCTTAAAAGATTTGTTTACAAAGGGGAATCATCTGCATTTATTTCAGAACTTCCTGAATATAAACTTCCAAGTTTTAAATATGTTGCTCGCGACGTACTAGAAAAGATTTGGTCATTCATTAAACGTGCTGGTACAGTTATTCTACTTTGCTCAGTTGTTATTTGGGTATTATTATCATTTACTTGGACATTTAAATACACTGATGCTGATGCCCAAACACTTGAAGATGTAAATGTAGTTGAAATTGCAAAAACAGAATTTGGACTAGAAGAAATAGATCCAGAAACTAATAGAGTATTTGTAAAAAATGAAGATGGATTCATTAAACTTGCTATTCAAACATTCGATGAAAATGGCGATGAAGCTCAACTTAGATATGTTGATGTTTATAAAGCAAGTGATTTATTAAATACAATTGATGAATCACTTCGTGATGATAAGAAAAATATATCAGTTGAATACGTATTTGATGAAGAAACATCTGAACACTCAATTGAATGGAAATATGCTTATGGTGTTGAAAACAGTATCTTAGCTAGTATTGGTAAAGTATTTTCATGGATATTCTACCCAATGATTGGTGAAGCTAACTGGGGAGCAGCTGTATCTGCAGTTCAAGGTTTAGTTGCAAAAGAACAAGTTGTTGCATCTATGTCAGTAATTGGAGGATTCGGAGAATCTTTAACAGAAACTGATGGTGCTGTTTTAGTAACAAGCCCAGTATTTAGCGTATTTAATCCTGCGGTTAATAGATTTGCTCAAGCTGCTTCATTTGCATTCTTACTATTTAACTTATTTAGTGCTCCATGCTTTGGCGCAATCGGCGCTATGAGAAGAGAGTATGGAAGTACAAAACGTATGCTTATTGCAGTAGGTTTCCAAACTGGTCTTGCATATATAATTTCTTGTCTTGCTTTTGGTATTGGTGTATTAATTACATTATTAATAGGATTATTTTAATACTTTAATATAAGGAGGTGTGGCTATGCCACTAACAATAACAGATATAATAATACTTGCAATTATTTTTGCAGGTTTAGGTGCTATTGTATATTTTACTTTTAGAAATAAAAAAGGTAAAAGTAAATGTCATGGTTGCCCTTATTTAAAACAATGTCAAAAGAACAAATGCGAAAAAGAAGAAATTAAATCTTCTTGTTGCAAATAAATTTAGTTAACCTTTTTAATTCCATAAATATTATTCATGAAAATAAAGTGCAAATTTTTGCACTTTATTTTTTGTTTAAAAAATAAATCTTACTAACTTGTAAAAATATACAAAAAATGATATAATAATATGTATGGAAAATGAGGTGTTTTTATGGTATCAAAAAATCTAAAAAATGAATATGATGTTATATTAGTAGGTGCAGGACCTGCAGGTATTTTTGCAAGTTATGAACTAATGTTAAAGGGAAGTAACTTAAATGTATTATTAATTGAAAAAGGTAGAGATATATATCATAGAAGCTGCCCAATTAAAAATAAACTAATCAAGAAATGTCCAGTTCAAAAAGATGGTTCAATTGGTTGTTTACCAAGCTGTTCAATTACAAGCGGATTTGGTGGTAGTGGTGCTTACTCAGATGGTAAGTTTAATATCACTAATGAATTTGGTGGATGGATGAGAGATTATCTTGATGATAAGGAAGTACTTGATTTAATTAAGTATGTTGATGAAATCAACTTAAAACATGGTGCTCCAACTGATCTTACTGACCCTTATACAAAAGAAGTTTTCGACATCGAAAAACGTGGTATAGCAGTAGGTTTAAAACTTCTTAGAGCGCAAGTTAGACACCTTGGAACTGAAGTTAACTTAAAAGTATTACAAAATATTTTTGAAACAATGAAAGATCATGTAGACTATGCCTTTGAAACAGAAGTAAAAGATGTTATCATTGAAGATGGTGCATCTAAAGGTGTAGTATTAAAAGATGGAACTATTATTAAATCAAAATATGTTGCACTACTTGTTGGTAGAACTGGTTCTAGTTGGTTAAGTGAAACTCTTAAAAAGCATGGATTATCATTCTCAAACAACAGAGTTGATATTGGTGTTAGAGTTGAAACAAATGACATCATTATGAATGAAATTAACGAAAAATTATACGAAGGTAAATTCTTATATCGCACAAGTGTAGGAACAATTGCAAGAACATTCTGTTCAAATCCAAGTGGTCACGTTGTTATTGAAAACCATCATGGTATTATGCTTTGTAATGGTCATGCATATAACAGCACAACACTTGGTAGTACAAACACAAACTTTGCACTTCTTGTATCACAAGAATTCGGAGAACCATTTAATGAACCTACAAAATATGCGGAAGAAATCGCTAAGCTTGCTAATAAACTTTCTAACGGAAGTGTTATAGTTCAACGATATGGAGACATCAAACGTGGTAGACGATCTACTCAAAAACGTATTGACGAAGGATTTGTTAAACCAACATTAAAAGAAGCTGTTCCTGGTGACCTTGGTTTAGTATTACCATATAATGTTATGAAGTCACTTGTTGAAACAATTGAAGCTTTAGACCATGTTACTCCAGGTATTGCAAATGAACATACATTATTCTATGGTGTTGAAGCAAAATTCTATAGTGAACGCCCTGAAGTTGATAATCATTTTGAAACAAAAATTTCTAATTTATATGTTGGTGGCGATGGTGCAGGTATTACAAGAGGTCTTGCACAAGCAGGTGCAAATGGTGTTAAAATTGCACGTAGTATTATTGAAAAAGAATTAACTAAATAATAAAGGATGAATTATGAAAATCAGTACTAATATTAACAAAGATGTTGAATTCGTTTTAATTGATAATAAAGCTTTAAATAAACGTATTAAAGAACTTGGTAAAGAAATTACAAAAGACTATAAAGGTAAAAATCCAGTACTGTTATGTTTACTAAAGGGTAGTCTTCATTTCATGACTAAGCTTGCAGAAAATATTACATTACCAATTGAATATGAATGCCTAAAAGCATCAAGTTATGCAAACACAGTATCAACTGGTAAAGTAAGTGTACTTGTAAATATGTTAAATTCAATTAAGGATAAAGATGTAATAATAGTAGAAGATATCGTAGATACAGGTCATACTATGAAAAACATTTTAGAAATCCTTGAAAAAGAAGGTGCAAGATCAATCGAAATTGCAACTATGCTTAATAAACAAGCAAGAAGAGAAGTAGAAGGAATTAACCCAAAATATGTAGGATTTGAAATCCCTGATTACTTTGTAATTGGCTTTGGTCTTGATTATAATGAATTCTATCGTAATCTTCCTTATATTGGTGTATTAAAAGAAGAAGTATATAAAAACAATGAACAATAAACTAGAATACTTAAAAGACATTTTAAGAAAAAGTGATAATATTGTTTTCTTCACAGGAGCGGGGGTTTCTACGGAAAGTAATATCCCCGACTTTAGAAGTTCTACAGGACTTTATAATTCAAAGTTTAAAAACTATAGTCCAGAAGAGATAATATCACATTCATTCTTTATAAAAGATCCTAAAATGTTTTATGAGTATTACTTTGATAAAATGGTATATTTTAATGCTTTACCAAATCCTGCTCATAAAGCTATAGCTTACCTTGAACAAATTGGTAAGGTAAAAGGAGTAATAACACAAAATATTGATAATCTTCATCAATTAGCTGGATCTAAAAATGTCTATGAATTGCATGGTTCAGTATATCGAAACTATTGTTCAAAATGTAATAAATTTGTTAACACAAAAGATTTACTAGAAAAAAAGAACCACCCATACTGTGAATGCGGTGGTTTAATTAAACCAGATGTAGTTTTATATGAAGAACCGCTTAATGGCCAAATAATAGACGAAGCTTTAGAAAAGATAATAAACGCAAAAGTGTTGATTGTTGTAGGAACATCACTAACGGTTCAACCAGCAGCTTCTTTTGTAAGTTATTTTAGAGGTAAGTACTTAATAATTATTAACAAAGAAGAAACGCATGTAGATAAATATGCAACCCTTGTATTTCATGATAGTGCCGCAAAAGTATTAAGCGAAGTAGTAAAAGAATTGTGAGGTTAATATGAAGACAGTAATTTGTATAGTAAGACATGGACAAACAAATAGAAATAAAGCAAAAATTATTCAAGGTAGAGGAGACTTCCCCCTAAATGAAGAAGGCTTTAGACAAGCAAGAGTTACTGCCGAATATTTAAAACAACAAAACGAAACATTTGATATTATTGCATCAAGCCCACTTATGCGTGCAAATGCTACCGCACACGTAATTAAAGAAGTACTAGGCAAAAATGAAGAAGTATTAGTTTTTCCTGAATTTATTGAAAGAGAATTTGGGGATGCTGATGGCTGTAATATTGAGCCAAATATATATAACCGTATTATTAATGATGATGTTAATGGCATGGAAAAAAGCTATGAAATTCAAAATAGATTAATAAATGCGGTAAAAGAGGTTGCAAAAAAATACAGTGGAAAGAAAGTATTAATAGTTTCTCACTCACATGCAATAAAAGGTCTTCTTACGGGCCTTGATAAAAATAGATCATTTCTAGATCAACTAAATAACTGTGCAATCAATTATTTTGTTGTTGAAGATGATATTATTAAAATTGATAAAGTAAACATAAGTGTAGTATAAAGAGGTAAATATGATTAAAGGAAATATGTTAATCGGCCAATCAGGTGGACCAACAGCTGTAATAAATGCAAGTCTTGTTGGTGCAATCAAAGAAGGCATAAATAACCCTAATATCGAAAAAGTCTATGGTGCAATCAATGGTGTTGCAGGTGTACTAAGCGAAGTTTTTTATGATTTTACAACTGAATCAGAAGAAAACCTTGAGTTATTAAAAATAACACCAGGAGCAGCACTAGGTTCTGTAAGATACTATTTACCAGATTTTACATCACTTGCAAGTGCTTCATATGATTACGAAAGATTATTAGAAGTATTTAAAAAATATAATATTAGATATTTTTATTACATTGGCGGAAATGATTCAATGGATACATGTAATAAAATATCAAGATACTTAGAACTTGTAAATTATGAAGCTTATGTTATTGGTATACCAAAAACAATAGATAATGATTTACCAATTACAGATCATACCCCTGGGTATGGTTCTGCAATTAAATATGTTGCAACAACTATGTCACAAATAAACTTAGACACATCTTCTTATAAAGAAGGTAGAGTTACAATAGTTGAAATCATGGGGCGCGATGCTGGATGGCTTGCAGCTGGAGCTAAACTTGCTAGTATTAATAATTCAGCACCTGACTTAATCTATTTACCAGAATGTGCTTTTGATGTAGATAAATTCTTAGTAGATGTTGAAAAAATCTACAAGGAAAAAAGAAAAGTGCTTGTTGCTGTTGGTGAGGGAATTAAAACAAAAGATGGCGAATATCTACTTAAATACCGTCATTTTAAATCAGCCGATAGCTTTGGCCACTTACAACTTGGCGGTGTTGCTCAAGTCCTTTGTGAAATCGTCGGACAAACACTTCACCTACCAGTAAGATCAATCGAACTTAATCTGCCACAACGCTGTGCATCAACACTTCTATCTAAAACTGATGTCGAAGAAGCGTTTGAAGTAGGACGTCATGCAGTAATATTCTCAACTGCTGGTATTACTGATAAAATGGTTATTATGAAAAGAGTTAATAATAAAATAGTATACGATGTAACTGACTTAAGTAATGTTGCAAAACTTATTAAAACAGTACCGAGTGAATTTATTAACGAAGAACAAAATAATATAACAGATAAATTCTTAGACTATGCAATGCCATTAATCAAAGGTGAAATTATTGTACCTTTTGAAAATGGTTTACCAAAAGTATATAGAGTAAAAAAATAAAGGGGAATATTATGGAAAAAATCGCATCTTTCCAAGTAAATCATTTAGTTTTATTACCAGGATTATATGTATCAAGAAAAGATAATATTAATGGTAATATCATTACAACATTTGATATAAGAATAACAAAACCAAATGATGAAGCAGTAATGGATACA